>CAYLWG010000296.1:0-1566 GCA_964387235.1 uncultured Dehalococcoidales bacterium | reverse complement strand
AACCGGTCTGATCTTCAGCCTAAAGTGCCCGGTAACCCGTTTAGAGACGGCGCGGTAAGCAACGCAGTGTGGGCTGGTGCGCCGCTCAAACCGTTTTTGCAACAGGCCGGATACAGTTCTGGCGCAGTCGAAGTGCTGTTCGAAGGTGCGGACAGCGGCGAACCGGCACCGGATCACGGGAAAATTCCTTATCAGCGAAGTCTGCCACTCCAGATCGCACTACACCCGGACACACTGCTGGTGTACGAGATGAGTGGGGAGGTGCTGACGCCCGAGCACGGCTATCCGGTACGGCTGGTGGTACCGCGCTGGTACGGCATGGCATCTGTCAAATGGCTAACTTCTATCCGAGTGATCGAAAAGCCGTTCGTCGGGTTCTTCCAGACTGACCGGTATGTGATGACAGATGAGTCGGGCGCTGAGAGGCAGCTGTCTCAGATGGCGGTCAAATCGTTTATCAACTGGCCGGAACACGACACTTCGCTGCCAGTCGGGCAACCGGTGGCGGTCAGCGGCATGGCATGGTCGGGTGCTGGCCCGATACGCAGGGTCGATGTTTCGATAGATGGCGGCGAGACGTGGCAGGACGCGCATATGGACGAATCGGCGATTGGCTATTCCTGGCAGGAGTGGCATATCGACTGGACGCCCAAGAGGCCAGGTCACTACACGATTATCGCTCGGGCCGTCGACGACGCCGGGAACTTGCAGCCGTTGGAGAATCACTGGAACCCGCTTGGTTACGTTATTAACGGAGTGAAGCCGGTGTGCGTGACGGCGGTTGCCAGCGACGTTTCCTGAGGAGATTTTTGTAGGGGACTGGCCGGTTTTTTCTTCTGGCAACGCCACGTTAAGAGGTGCAGCTGCCGGGGGCAACGTGGATGGGCTGTGCGTTCTGGGTTCTGCTGAGTGAGCCGGGGCGCGCAGCGGGTTAGCTGGTGGCCCTGTGACGAGTTCAGTACAAACGTGAGTTTTTCGCCCCCGAATAGACAAGGCAAACAGATTCAACCAGGTCAGAAAATTAGCAAGCTGTATCGAATCAGCCCGCAGAATTTCTGGCGGCTGAACCGTCGTTTGCCGCCTGGCCCGCGAGGTCGCCTTTTATCGGCAGCGTAGTCTGGAAGCATGTGCGCCCCGGCTCCGAAACTACGGTGATGTTCCCGCGGTGCTTGTGAACCACGATGTTGTAACTGATATCGAGCCCCAGCCCGGTGCCCTTTCCCGGTTCCTTCGTGGTGAAAAACGAATCGAAAATCCGGTGCTGAATGTCTGGGGGAATTCCAGGGCCATCGTCCTCGATCTCAACAATTACATCGATATCAGAACAGTAAACCCTCACGGTCAGGTTGCCGCGACCTTTCATCGCATCTGATGCGTTATCGATTATGTTGGTCCAGACCTGGTTCAGTTCGCTGCCGTAGGCCTGGATTTTTGGAATGCCGTCGGCATACTCGCGGTGAACCTGTATACCCTGTTTCAGCTTGCCTCTCAGCATCAACAGGCTGCTATCGACGCCTTCGGCGATATCGACCGTCTGTACGGGAGCCTGATCGAGGAACGAGTACG
>CAYLWG010000295.1:0-1608 GCA_964387235.1 uncultured Dehalococcoidales bacterium | reverse complement strand
TACAGCTCCGCGGGGCACGCCAGAGCCTGTAGGTGGGCATGATAACTCGTGCGTTAGCTCCGCTGAGTTCGCGCGTCGCCCAAGTGCGGCCGCGGCACGCCCGGCGACTAAGTAGACGGGCATGACAACTCGTGCGTTTTACTTAACTTCGAGTTCTGAATGCTGCGTAAACTTCGTCGCCACCACGCCTCCTGCGTCGTGCCACTCCGGTTTCCTGCGCCGCTCTCGCCACACCCCGCGACACCTGTCTTGCAACATTCTGGTCAAACACACTGGGGATGATGAAGTCTTCTGAAATGTGGGAATCGGGAATAACTCCAGCGATTGCAATAGCGGCGGCAACTTTCATTTCATCATTGATAGTCGATGCCCGCACATCCAGCACCCCGCGGAACAGGCCCGGGAAGCAGAGCGAATTGTTGACTTGATTCGGATAATCGGAACGCCCCGTAGCCATAACTCGCACGTTATCGGGCACGTCTTCCGGCCAAATTTCCGGGTCGGGATTGGATAGGGCAAACACAATCGCATCCGACGACATTTTTTTCAGATGTTCCACAGAAACGAGATCCGGACCCGCCAGACCCAGCAGCATATCGGCGCCTACCAGACCCTTGGCCAGAGTTCCGACGAAATTCTCGGGGTTCGTATTGTCGGCGTACCATCGCTTCATCTCGTTGTCGCCGTAGTCACGCCCGCGGTCAAGCGCCCCATTTCGGTCGAACCCGATTATGTTCGTCACGCCATAGCTTTTGAGAATTTTCGTGCAGGCAGTCCCGGCAGCACCCACACCTGCAACGATCACTTTCAGGTCGTGTGGTTTTTTCTCGACTATCTTCAGGGCGTTAATGAGCCCAGCCAACACCACAACCGCGGTCCCGTGTTGATCGTCATGAAATACCGGGATGTCGAGCATTTCCTTCAGCTTGTCTTCGATGTAGAAACAGCGCGGCGCAGAAATATCTTCAAGGTTAATCCCGCCGAAACCGGGTGCCAGCGCCTTCACAATGCTGATGATTTCGTCCGGGTCCTGCGTATCGAGAACTATCGGCCAGGCATCAACGCCCCCGAATTCCTTGAACAGCAGTGCCTTGCCTTCCATAACGGGAAGCGCGGCCGCGGGGCCGATATCGCCGAGCCCCAGTACAGCAGATCCATCGGATACCACAGCGACCGTGTGACCTTTTCCCGTAAGTGCCCAGACCGCCGCCGGGTCGTCATAAATCGCCATGCACACACGACCAACGCCGGGGGTGTAAGCCTTCGACATGTCGTCGCGGGTCGTTACAGCCACTCGGGAGCGCATCTCGATCTTGCCACCTACATGAAGCAGAAAGGTCTGATCAGACACGCTTCTGACTTTGACGTTCTCGATAGATTTAATGGCCTCGACGACCTTCACCGCATGATCTTGCCCCGAGGTGTTGATAGTAAAGTCGCGAACCATCTTGCCCTTCGACGTTTGCACCACATCGACACCCTGGGCGCTGCCACCGGCATCTCCAATCGCTGAAGTGATTTTGCCAAGCATTCCAGGGTCGTTCGGGTACTCCGACCTCACAGTAATGCTGTAGGCAACGCCGGGGGTTCGTCCTGCCATTGTGTTCG
>CAYLWG010000294.1:0-1620 GCA_964387235.1 uncultured Dehalococcoidales bacterium | reverse complement strand
CGTGAAGATGCTCGACTGGGCATCAGAGGCGTGTCCCTACGTCGGTCTTCTTACGACCTTCTTTACGTTCCTCAAGGCCCTCATGGTCTACGCCGAGGCCGGTCCAGGAAGTCCCGACACGCAGGCTGCCTTCATCGGCCCAGTGGACGTCCTCTATGACCAGTGCGTGTGGGCCGCTCGCCGAAGCACGTTTCAAAGTCTGGGATAGCGCGTCAAACAGTTGGAATCTGAATTCTTCCGGTGCCATTGCGGTTGGAAGTGGTGTCGAGGAAGAGCGGAACTTCGATGCTTCGGGCGATATCTGCGCCAGCCACGAGATGTTGTCGCCAAGCAGTTGAACTGCGTCTTCATCGGAACGGCCACTCAATAATTCGCGGATCAGTTCGATCCAGGGCCAGAATGCTGGTGCGCCAGCGGTCTCCTGACAATGCCCTTTGAGTATTGTGAATCCCATCCCGCGGGCCATTTCGGTAGCCAGGTTCGCAAGAGTGGTCTTGCCTATGCCCGGTTCCCCGAACAGTCCGATTGCCCGACCAGCACTGCCCGCCACCGAATCAAGCGCGGATTTAAGCGCGCCTATTTCGCGCTCACGTCCAACGATTTTGGGTCGAGTTGCGCCCAACAGATCCAGCCTCCAGCCCGTTCGTCAGGTTGTCGATGAAATATACCCGATACGGGCAGGCGTGCGTTCCGGCGCTGAGTTCCCCTTCGGTCCCGTGTGGGTCAAAGCCTGGCGGCATACAACTCCGCTACAACGCGACCCACTCACCGCTGTTGTCATCGCCCACGGGTGCGACGGCTCGCCACGACTTTGGGTAGACCTTCAGGCCGCACCCGCAGCGCACCGATCTCATACGCTTCTTGCGGACGATTAGTGCCCTACAGTGTCCGCACTTCACTAGAAACCGCACCTGCGACTGCCATTTCTCGGTTGTCACATCCACATGGCGTCGGGGTCTGATATTCAATTCGCGGCAAACGGTCCGAAATTCCCTGCCGTGCGCACTCGTTTTTTCGCCGAACCGGGCATGGACGATGGCGTGGGCCACCTCGTGGAGTACGACCTGCCGTATATCGGCTTGTTCGCCCATCGCAAGCAGCCGTGATGAGATAGCTATCTGTCGTTTTGACGGCGTGTACGAACCGAGAGTTCGTCGCATGCGCCCCGAAACCCGCACTGGCGGCAGATGAAGCCCCGGTTGATTGGCAGTGAGTGTCATCCGTATCAGCAGATCGACCTCTGACGCAGTCGGTTTTTCCACCCTGCTTCTTTCTGAATCCCCGGCGGAATTACGGACGGAATCACGGACGGAATCGAGATCATACGCAAGCTGTCGCGCAGGGTCTGCCGATGGGACCGGAGCATCAACAGTAGATACCGAAGGCAACCCGACGAGACGTTTAACGGCGTTATGAATTGAGAACGAAATCTCCTCAGCCCCCCGGATGCGAGAAAAAGGTAACGCGTAGAAAATAGCCCCACGAATACGAGTATTCAGGTTTCCCCTACAGCCCGCGTCGGCTCAGGCACAGCCCGGAGCAAAATCTTAGTCGCCGGGCGGGCTTTTAGCTCCGGGCGCACCGAGGCCGTGCTTGGTCGCGTATGCGGCTCCGCGGGGC
>CAYLWG010000293.1:0-1634 GCA_964387235.1 uncultured Dehalococcoidales bacterium | reverse complement strand
CCGTCTGGGATGCTCGATGTGTCTGTGAGCTAGCAGGAGCCGTGCCAGCTCCTGAATGTCCAGCGGATAACCGATGCACCCCGCCAGATTCTCAACTCGATCCCCGGTTTAACGCTGATCGAACTGGGTGAGCCCACCATTTGTTGTGGTTCAGCCGGGGCCTATTCGATCACCCAGCGAGAAATGTCGGCACAGTTGGGAAAACGCAAAGCACGCAACGTGATCGCTACCGGGGCGGAGATCGTTGCGACAGCCAATCCGGGCTGCGCCATGCAACTAGATTTCGCGCTCAGGCAGATTTCAAATGACGAGTCACAGGCAGATGGTGCAGCGCAGGGCCAGAGCGGACGAACTGTAAAAGTTCGCTACGTTGTCGACTTGCTCGATGCCGCCTACGCGCTGGAGTAGACGACCCGCCCAGGCTCCCTCTCTGCCAGGAAGGTTTCTCGGGCAGTTGCTGTTATCCCGTGAACAGCGGTGATGGGTTCTTCACCAGCTGTGCGCTTGCAGCGGCCGCCGCTGCGCCGTTGCCCACCTCGAACCCGTGCTCGGGTAGTATTTTCTCCAGGGCGTTGAGCAGGGTGAACACGTTTGCCGGAACACACGACTCGCCCATCAGCCCGATCCGTATGACTTCGCCCTTGAACTTGCCGAGCCCACGACCGACCTCGATTGAGTATTCGTTCAGCAATTGAGTACGGAGTTTAACGTCGTCAATGCCCTTCGGCAGCTTCACAATCGTGATCTGATCCAGACGGTCGCTCTCCGGAATTGGCAATTCCAGGTTCAGGGCTTCAAGACCGGCCCTTAAAGCTGAAGCTGTTGCTTCATGCCGTTTCCAGCGGTTTTCTAGCCCTTCGTTGAGCGCCATACCAACCGCTTCGCGCAGCCCGTAAATCATGCTGACCGGAGCGGTGTGGTGGGCGATGTGGTCTTTGCCCCAGTAATCGGCAATCAACGATAGGTCCAGATACCACGACGTTGGGGGTTTTGACCGGCTGCGGATGTAATCGAGCGCACGTTCCGATATTGCGACCGGTGATATTCCGGGAGGGGCCGCAAGACATTTCTGTGAACCCGAGTATGCGAAATCCAGGTCCCATTCGTCGAATTCGAGTTCACAACCTGCCAGCGACGTAACAACGTCTGTCATGAACATCGCTCCGGCTTCGTGGGCGAGAGTCGAGAATTCGGAGATCGGTTGGATGGTACCGGCAGAGGTTTCGGCATGAATTGCGACTACGAGTTGCGTTTCAGGATGCTCTTTCAGGGCATCGGCCAGCACCTGCGGGTCCATCGATTTACCCCACTCGGTCCGGAGCGGGACGACGTTGAATCCGATTCGTTCGCACATGATGATCTGCCGCTCGCAGAAGTGACCGTATGAACAGACGATAACCGTATCGCCGGGTGATGCCAGGCTGACGAGGCCGGCTTCCATACCAGCAGACCCGGAGCCTGCGACCGAAAAAGCCCGTTGCTGCGTCTTGAAAATCTCACCAAGCATCCCGCTTAGTTCATCAAGAAGGTCGAAGAAAGCGGGATCCAGATAGCCGATTATCGGAAGCGACATAGCGCTGAGTACTCTTGGGTTCGCGGAACTCGGACCGGGTCCCAGTATCACCCTTCTTGGA
>CAYLWG010000292.1:0-1697 GCA_964387235.1 uncultured Dehalococcoidales bacterium | reverse complement strand
GATGTGCTGAACGTACGCACATTCGCGATGGCCGAAGAAATGGGCCTGCCAATAATGGTGCTTTGCTCGACCTGTCAGGGCGTGATGAGTCAGGCGAACCACCGTGTGCAGCGCGACCCAAAATATCTTGCAGAGATCAACACGCACCTCGCGGCAGAAGGGCTTGAGTACAAAGGCACGACCACGGTGAAGCACATGCTGTGGGCGCTGATCGAGGATATCGGGCTCGAAAAACTCAAAGCAACCTTTACCAGGGAACTGACCGGTATGAACATGGCGCCGTTCTACGGTTGCTACATTGTTCGGCCTTCCGAGGCTCTTGGGTTTCGAGATAACCCGGAACGGGAAACTTCGCTCGAAACACTCATTGAACTGGTCGGCGGAACCGTCACTGATTTCCCCGGCAAGACGGCCTGCTGCGGGTTCCCAATTCTGTTCATCAACCAGGCCAACTCAATGAAGATGGTTGCCAACCACACCGGCACAGCCAGCGACCTCGGTGCCGATGTGATGGTTACGCCGTGCCCGCTGTGCCACCTGAACCTTGATGGCTACCAGCCGAAGGCCCGCAGGCAGGTGCGTGGAGACAAAGCCGACCTTCCGGTGATCCATGTGCCGCAGCTGATAGGTCTGGCGATGGGCATGAACGAGAAAGAACTGGGGCTCCAAAAGCACATCGTTTCGACTAAGAAGCTGGTGAAAAAGGCCGAGGCAGCACCAGCGATGGCGTAGTTTTTGTCCTGATGCGCTGAGAAACCCCTACTTCCTTCGTGAAGAGGGGCTTGTGCGGAACGAAGCCGGAGCCGGGCACGAGTGGTGGTGGCGATCGCACACACGCGTCTCGTAGCCGAAACCTACCCGCCCTTCTAACCCCCCCTCTTTATGGACGCGTGAGAGTGGTAGCGTCCAGTATCTCAAGTTCAATCCCACCGGTAATGTCTATTCGCTCTCCCCTGAAGACCGCAGTTGACCTGACCCTCCCAAACGTATCCAGTTGAAAAAATCAGATGCTGGATGATTGACCTGCACCCCGTTCCCGCGCCACTTGGATAAAAAATACAAGAATTCCTAAATAGAAGAAAACCGTGAAAACGAAGGAGCCTGGATCGGATGAATTGGCTTGGCCCGCAAAGTCACTCAATCCTCCGACCCAACCGGTCGTAAGGACCAGTATATTAACTGCCGGGAATATCACTTCAACCAATAGCATCCACTTCCCAAAACACGGCCCTTGAAGCCGTTGAGTACTCTGGTTCATCTGGGTATCACTGTCAGGACGGTGAGCCCGACGGCAATGGTCAGGAATATGAGTGTCAACGCCCAGCCACAGAGCAACCGGAAGGCTTGTGTCCGGACGCCAATCGGAACCGAGAATGTGAAACGTTGATTCGAGGCGAAGACCATTCGGAACGAAACAAGCGACATGAAGAACGCCGACATGATCGGAGCCGTATCAGACCCCCTGCTGAGTGGTTGGTTAGCCAGCGACATCCACGTTGTCGCCAACTCCGATTTTCTGGCCGACGACCCGGCAGCGGAGATGCTGTTCGAAGTTATGCGACTTGAACTGCCCACTGTAGCGCAGCAGAACAACCGTATGAACCTGGGTGAAGATTCACAGTCGGACATTGAGCGTCACGTCGATGAGTGGATCGCCGATAGCCAGGCGATATGGGACGGCTGGAGAGTTGGCTCAG
>CAYLWG010000291.1:0-1799 GCA_964387235.1 uncultured Dehalococcoidales bacterium | reverse complement strand
CGGAAGCCTGGTTGGCCTCGTAAACCGCCTGTCCCACTGCCTGGAGCGCAGTCTGCAACTCTTCGGTAGCAGAAGCGATTACTGAAGTCTCGGCAGCCTCATCGGCGAGCAAGTCCTTCACGATGCCGATTTTCGTCTCGACTTCGCTCTTGATCTCGTCCGGGATTTTGTCGCCCTCATCTTTCAGAATTTTCTCTGCCTGGAACACAGCGCCCTCTCCGGCATTACGGGTCTCGACCGTCTCGCGCTTCGCCTTATCGGCCTCGGCGTTTTCCTCGGCGTCCCTGAGAAGACGCTGGATTTCGTCGTCGGACAGGCCAGACCTACCAGTAATAGTTATGTGCTGTTCCTTGCCGGTTCCGTTGTCTTTGGCAGAAACTTTCAGGATTCCATCGGCATCAATATCGAACGTGACAGCGATCTGCGGAACCCCGCGTGGTGCCGGAAGCACGCCGTCCAGAGTGAACCGACCGATCGACGTGTTGTCGCCTGCCATGTCCCGCTCACCCTGCACAATGTGAATTTCCACGCTCGACTGGTTATCGGCTGCGGTTGTGAAGGTTTCGGTCTTTGAAGTTGGGATGGTCGTGTTCCGCTCAATTAGCGCTGTTCGAACGCCGCCGAGTGTCTCGATTCCGACAGAAAGCGGGGTCACGTCCAGAAGCAGAACGTCTTTCACTTCTCCCTGAAGCACACCCGCCTGGATAGCCGCGCCGACCGCAACGACTTCATCCGGGTTGATCGTGCGGTTGGGCTCTTTTCCAAACAACGCGGTAACTTTTTCGATGACCGCGGGCATTCGGGTCATTCCGCCGACCAGAATCACCTCGTCGATTTCGCCCGGCTTTATGCCAGCGTCTTTCAGGGCAGAGCGGGTCGGAAGTACAGTTCTCTCAACAAGTTCAGATGTCAGGTCTTCAAGCTTGGCCCGCGTCAGCGTCGATTGGAGGTGCTTTGGCCCGGACGAGTCGGCTGATATGAACGGCAGATTGATCTCGGTCGATGCCACCGATGAAAGCTCGATCTTCGCCCGTTCGGCCTCTACCCGCAAACGCTGGTGGGCTGAAACGTCGTCTCTCAGATCGATCAGGTTTTCTTTTTTGAACTCATCTGCAAGGTAATCGACTAATTTCAGATCGAAGTCGTCGCCACCAAGATGAGTGTCGCCATTGGTGCTCTTTACTTCAAATACGCCCTCGCCCAGCGCAAGTATCGTCACATCGAACGTTCCGCCACCGAGGTCGTAAACAGCGATGGTCCGTTCACCTTCTTTGTCTAGCCCATACGCCAGTGCGGCCGCGGTCGGCTCGTTAATGATCCGGAGTACTTCGAGTCCAGCAACCTGACCAGCAACTTTCGTCGCCTCGCGCTGGCTGTCGTTGAAGTAGGCAGGAACAGTGATAACGGCCTGCTCGACCTTCTCGCCAAGCTTTGCCTCGGCGTCTTCTTTCAGTTTGCGAAGCACCATTGCCGAGATTTCGGCCGGTGCGCTCGTCTTTCCATTGAGGATTATCCCAACGTCGCCCCCGTCAAGTTCCCCGAGTTTGAACGAAACGCCTTTGACATCGTCCCGAACCGAGTCGTCATCGAACCGCCTGCCGATAAATCGCTTGGCTGAGTAGATGGTGTTTTCGGGGTTAGTGATCGCCTGACGACGCGCCAGCTCTCCAACGAACCGTTCTTCGGTTTTCGTGTTGTACGCCACTACCGACGGCGTTGTGCGCCTTCCCTCGGCGTTTTCGATGATCTGGGGTTCGCCAGCTTCCATCACCGCCATCGCTGAGTTCGTAGTTCCGAGG
>CAYLWG010000290.1:0-1825 GCA_964387235.1 uncultured Dehalococcoidales bacterium | reverse complement strand
GAAGATAGGCTGGATGAGAGAAATCGCAGCCACTCTAAACGGCAGATAATTCTTGAACAGCCACGTCATCGCCAAGTCCCCCCCCACCGGTAACAAACACGCCCGTGTGGAGCAATGCTAAAGCGAGATTCAACGTGATGATCCAGGGATCATCGATCTCGAAAATAAGTGCTAGCTCGACTGAATCACCGCTCCGGATTCAATAATGTTCACAACCTGAGCTTTGATGTCCTTCACTTCCATGATGTGAGGTGAGCGTCCCTGTTCTTTTTTGTCCCAGAGTACTCTGCCATCCACCGTCAGTTTGAACGCGCCGCTATGACCTGGCTTGAGTGATATGGCTAGTGAGGGGCCCGCAGCCTGAAACAACTCGCTAACCATATTCGCCGCTAGATTGGCGTAGCCGCACGGCACGCAGTACTCTATTTCCGCTTCCATTTTCCAGTGGTCTGACATGAAGATATCCTTTGCTTGTCCGCTGGCACTCCTGAAATTAAAAGACCTTGATTCTGATTGTGTAAAGCGTCAAAATTGACCGCTGTACTCCAAAATCAGAAGCAACTTCGATTATTTAAGTAGCTTAAGTTTTTTATGTATACTGTCAAGTGCTGGCGATTCAATTCTCAGGTGATAGATGTCGACCATTCAGAGCGAAATGAAAATAAGGCTGCTCAGCCCGCAGTTCGAAGCTGCAGTCCGGATCCTCGGAAAACGCTGGACGGTGTTGATCCTTGCTTCTCTGGCAGACGGTCCAAAAAGGTTCTGCCCACTACGAGATTCCGTAAAGGGGCTGAGTGACCCTATGCTTTCTGGCCGATTGGCTGAACTCGAAGATCACGGTCTGGTCGATCGTGGTGTCGATTCGCAAAGTCGGCCTGTCAAGGTCGCATACAGTCTCACCGCGAAGGCTGAGAAACTGATGCCGACCTTGCACGCCCTGAAAGACTGGGCGGCCGAATTCGTTCTCGACGAGTCTGACGAGCCGTCAACGGAGTCCGGGGATTAGTTGTCGTTCTCACTCGCAGTTCGTACGACATTGGTGCCGCCGAAATCTACTGGCTCATGGCGGCTATGGGCATCGGTGGTCTTTTTGCAGCAGTTGTAACGGCCAACCTACATCGAGGACACTTTAGAGGGCGAATCCTGCTTTTAGTCTGCATAGGCGGATCCGGCATCGGCATGCTCCTCCTGGCGATATCCCAAACGTTTTCCATTGGGATGGTGGTGATTCGTAATTTGCTTTTCTGAAGCAATACGGATGACGCTCGGTCAGTTGTTGAGCATCGAGGTTACAGATGATGCGTTTCGGACACGAGTAATGAGACTGAACATGATGACATTCGGGTTGATGCCCATGGGTGCGCTACCGATGGGATACGCAATCGACCATATGGGCGCACAGAACACTGTATTCACCGTTGGATTCGCGCTCATTGCGGCAATCGTCCTGCTGGTGCTCGGCTTATCAAGAATCAGGCGGGTTTCGTAACATTGGTTGCTGGGACAATCTGGAGGACAGGTGCACGATGAGTCATGAAACGGATGTTGCTGAGCCCGGTACGGGCGGCTCGTCGATCAAGAGTCGACTGAGTAGACCATTCGTTTCGCTGGCAGTACCGAACTACAGATATCTGTGGATAGGCCAAGTCGGGTCAGCAACAGCTATGCACGCCGATATGCTGGCGCGAAGCTGGCTAGTGTGGCAGATAACTGGTTCTTTCACGGCAGTTGCAGCAGTGAATGTTGCCCGGGGCATCCCACAGCTCATTTTCGGAATCGCCGGAGGCGTTGTCGCGGACCGATGGGATCGTCGCAAAACCCTGAT
>CAYLWG010000289.1:0-1877 GCA_964387235.1 uncultured Dehalococcoidales bacterium | reverse complement strand
CCGCCCGGCCCCCGCGCGCCCCCCCCAACGCCCCCCCCGGGCCCCCCCGACGCCCGGAGCTAAGGCACGCCCGGCGATTAACGCTCCCCCAGCTTCATTGCCAGTTCGATCAGCGTGCGCGTTGGCACGCCCGTGGCACCGGCTAGCATCCAGCCTCTCGTGCTATCGAGCATCGAGGTTGCGGCGACGTCGATGTGGACCCACGGGGTGTCTCCGGCGAATTCGGATATAAAGTGTGCCGCCGTGGTCGCCCCACCGCCCCTGCCGCCTGTGTTTTTAAGATCGGCGATTTTGGATGAGTTCTGCCGTTTTGTGACCGGATCGAGCGGCAATCTCCACATCGATTCGCCAACTGATTCGCTGGATTCGAGTACAGCAGCAACCAGGTCGTCGTCATTCCCGAACACCGGGCTAACCCCATCGCCAAGCGCAATACGGGCGGCCCCGGTAAGTGTTGCGACGTCCACGATGCGAACCGCACCTTTTGACAGCGCGTAACCAATGGCATCGGCGAGAGTGAGCCTGCCCTCAGCGTCGGTGTTGTCGATCTCGATCGTCATGCCGTTCATTGCGGTCACCACATCACCGGGTCGCTGGGCCGAGGCTCCCGGCATATTGTCGGTCGCTGCACAGATGGCGTGCACGTTAAGTTTTGGTTTGAGCTGGGATATCGCCTGCATCGCCGCTATCACCGAAGCGCCACCACCCATATCGCCCTTCATCTTTCCCATACCAGCACCTGGTTTCAGAGAAATCCCTCCACTATCGAAAGTAATTCCCTTGCCGACGAGCCAGAGGTTGTTTTCCTCGTCCGATGGGTCGCCTTCGTAGATCATGTGAATGAACTTAAGCGGGCGGTCGCTTCCCTGGGCTACCCCAACAAAAGCACCCATTCCAAGTTCGCTCACATCGGCTTCTTCCATAACCGTGCAGCCGATTCCGTTGTCTTGCGCTACCTTTTCGGCCACTGCTGCAAGGTCGGCCGGGGAGAGTTTGTTGGCCGGTTCGTTGACAAGGTCTCGCGCCAGTATTTCCGCAAGCGAGTACACGATGCCTTTCTCAACTCCAGATTTAATCTCGTCAATCCTGCCAAAGTCAACGTCAACATCAGCATCGACTACTGTCAGGATTTCGATGTTAGGTCGCTGTTTTGAATCGACGGTTTTGTACCTGTCGAACCTGTACGAGCCAAGTAGCGACCCCTCTACGACTGCCTGCGCCACAGCCCCAGTGCTAGTGCCAATCGGTTTGCTACCAGATGAATCCCCGTTATCAGAACTCGCTTCATCTACAGTCGGCAGGACGGTGGCGGCGTTCTTTGCTCCGGACAACCGTAATCTTCTGATTACAGCGGCTGAGACCCGTCGTACTCCGTTTAGGTCGAGCGATTTTTCTGATCCGAGTCCCACGACAAGCACGCGGGATGGTTTGAAGTTGGGGTAGGCCTGATTTGGTGTGTGGATTAGCACTGATTCACTGGCTCTACCGGTGATTTCACCGTCGGCAATGAGCTGTGTTATCAGGCCGGACAGGGCCACGTCGACCGTGCCTGTAATCCCGTTCGGCGTGGTCACGCCCTCGAAAAGATTCACAACCAGTACGTCTGTCTCGATAGCTGTGACATCACCCTGAACGACCGTAATTTCCAACAGAACCAACTCCTACTTCTTGTTTGCGACTGATGTTAACTCTGAATTTTGGGATTTTCGGGCCGGAGTCGCCCGCGGACCCACCAATTCAGGGCTTGCCGACACGAAAAAGCAAACCTGAATGTCTGGCACAACGTGTACTCGGACTGCCCGGTGATTGTATTTCACCTGTGCCAGCCGCGTCTGTACCGCGCGTAGTAACGCGTAGGTGCTGCCTCTCATTTGAAC
>CAYLWG010000288.1:0-1892 GCA_964387235.1 uncultured Dehalococcoidales bacterium | reverse complement strand
CCCGCCAAATGCTTACTCTGACTACTCTCGTTTAATTTTGATCCCTCATCAACCCGATTTCCCGACCAGCGTGGAGGGACCTCAAATGCCCACAACCACCAAATGCGGACTCTGACAGTTCGCGTTGGATTTCGAGTCCACAATCAATATAGTCCTGCACATGCAACAAACCAGATATTACATTTACATAGCGGCCAGTATCAGACGCACTCTGTACACGGGAATGACCAGAGACATTTCAAGCAGGATGCAACAGCGCAAGGCAGGCCGAGTCGCAGGATTCAGCGCGAAATACCGGACAAACCAGCTTGTCTGGTGCGAGGTTGCGGAATCATTTGAAGCGGCGCGTGAGCGAGAGGCACAGATAAAAAGATGGCGACGCTCGAAAAAGCTCCGCCTGATCGAGATTGATAATCCCTACTGGATCGACTTTGCCGATCAAGCGGAATGGAAATTCGCTGACGTTGGGATGTGAGACCTGGTGAGGTCCCTCCGTCCTTCGTCAGGCTCAGGTTGCACTCCGGTCGGGAAATCGACGTAAAGCAGGCCGCCGGGTTCAGCCGTCGGACGACCTGATTCCCCGACCCCTGTGGAGGGGCCTCGCGGATAAAAATATCCTGCCAGGGGGATGGCTTCAGCTCCCAGTGCGCTGATTTGTGAATGAGCTGCCAGCACCTGCTGAGGTCCCTCGGCTCTGCAGACGCCGCTCGGGAAATCGACGTAAAGCAGGCTGGCCACCGGGCAGCCTGCGCTCTGCACGAACCATTCGTGCGCTACTGGTCGATTACTGAACCGTCGGCGTGCAATCGGGTTACCACCTCGCGGGGCACAGGCGGGCACTTCTCGATAGCGTCGGGCTTCAGTTCAATGCCAATACCCGGCGCATCGGAAATAACCAGATAACCGTTTCCATCGTGTTTCGCCATCCCTGAAACCATGTCCGACTTCGGCGCAACATCCTCGCCAATCGGGTACTCCTGCAAAGCGAAGTTAGGCGCAGTCGCAGCGATCTGCAAACAGGCCGCCGTAGATACCGGCGACAGCGGATTGTGCGGAACAACACCAACATGGTGCGCTTCGGCAAGAGCGGCGATTTTTCGCGCACCCGTAATGCCCCCCACCAGGCAAACATCGGGCCGGATGTACTGCACCGAGTTTCTTGACAGTGCCATCTGGAACTCCCACAGCGAAGTGAACCGCTCGCCGGTCGCTATCGGAATGTTTATCTTGCCGGCCACATAAGCCATCTCGTCAAAGTTATCCGGCGTAATCGGGTCCTCAAAGAAATAAGGGTGGAACTCCTCGATTCCCAATCCCAGTTGAACCGCCTCGGTCGGCGTCATCTGGCGATGTATCTCGATACACAGATCCACACCTGTGCCCACAGCTTCCCGGTACTTGCGCACCGTTTCGATCGCATCGCCGATCTTATCGGCGTGGGTTTTGAAATACGGAACATCCCGCTCCTCATCAAGAAACGGCGTCAGGTGGCCCACAGCCGTAAAACCCCGTTCTTTCGCATCGACAATCCCGGCCAGCAAAGTTTCCGTCGTATCACCAAAAACGTGGTAGTACACACGGGCCTTATCACGCACCTTGCCGCCCAAAAGCTGGTGTACCGGCGCATCGAAGTGCTTGCCCATGATGTCCCACAGCGCAATGTCTACGGCGCTCAAAGCACCCATGATCGCCGCACCTCTGAAATGCGAAAAGCGGTACATGTACTGCCAGTGATGCTCGATGCGGAGCGGGTCTTCGCCAACCAGGTATCGCCCGAACTTTTCGATAGCCGCTTCCGATGCTTCAAGAAATCCCCAGGTGCCCGATTCTCCAATCCCGGTAATCCCGGCGTCGGTCTCGACCGTCACCAGCAGGTATCGGTCCAGCATCAG
>CAYLWG010000287.1:0-1935 GCA_964387235.1 uncultured Dehalococcoidales bacterium | reverse complement strand
CACTCCAACTGGCCTCAGCCATAACATGGAGTACCTAATTGTCGATTAGCCCTAATCCCCGGGGCAGTTGAGGAGTTCGGAGTCGATGTCGATTCTCCCGAAGCACAACCCGGCTGGTGGAACAAAGCCAACAAAGCAACGGGTTCATGGGCCACTCCAGATAACGAATAGGTGCTGGAATCGGGTTCAGCGCGACAATCCGCGGCGGATCAACCCCGTCACTGCACCTCGCACGCCCGTCTCCTGATGCTCTAATCTCATAGCGATTTCACCACACGCTTCCCGTGACAGGGTAATATCTCGGGACGTTTTACAAACACAGAGATTAAATCAACCTGATCCGCGCCTGATGATCGGAGACCATAATGGCTGACCAGAAGAAATTCCTGCTTTCCGAAAGCGACATTCCAAAGCAGTGGTACAACGTATCGGCTGACCTGCCGAAACCGCTCGATCCCGCACTGCACCCGGGAACCCACGAGCCTGCCGGGCCAGACGATTTCGCCCCCCTGTTCCCAATGGAACTCATCATGCAGGAGGTCAGCCAGGATCGCTGGATAGACATTCCCGATCCGGTACGCGACATGTACCGCATGTGGCGACCAACTCCGCTGATACGCGCCACTGGGCTCGAAAAAGCACTCGGCACGCCCGCAAAAATCTTCTACAAGTACGAAGGAACCAGCCCCGTAGGAAGCCACAAGCCCAACACCGCGATCGCCCAGGCCTACTACAACAAAATCGAAGGCACAAAACGAATTGTGACCGAAACCGGAGCCGGCCAGTGGGGCAGCGCAATCGCATACGCGTGCCAGCAGTTCGGCATCGAATCGAAAATCTTCATGGTGAGCGCCAGCTTCGATCAGAAGCCCTACCGCAAGTCGATGATGCACATCTTTGGCGGCAAAATCGTCTCAAGCCCCAGCACTGAAACCGAAGCAGGTCGGACGATTCTTGCACAGAACCCGAACTCGCCAGGTTCGCTCGGTATAGCGATTTCCGAAGCTGTCGAAGTTGCAGTGCAGAGCGACGATACCAAGTACGCACTGGGCTCAGTCCTGAACCACGTTTTGATGCACCAGACAGTTATCGGACAGGAAGCCATCAAGCAGATGGAAATGGCCGGTGCTTATCCGGATATCGTGATCGGCTGCGCAGGTGGTGGATCAAACCTCGCAGGTATTGCGTTCCCGTTCATTCCCGAAAAAATTGCGGGCAAGAACACGCGGTTCATCGCTGTCGAACCCGAAGCTTCGCCCTCCCTGACAAAAGGAATCTTCGCATACGACTTTGGAGACGCCATCGGCATGACTCCCCTGCTCAAGATGCACACGCTGGGTCATACTTTTGTTCCCAACCCGATTCACGCCGGTGGCCTGCGCTATCACGGCATGGCGCCGCTGGTGAGCAGTCTGTTCGAAGCAGGTATATTCGAGGCCCGTTCGTATCATCAGAAAACCTGCTTCGATGCGGCTGTGCAGTTTGCGGCGACCGAGGGAATCATCCCTGCTCCAGAGCCGACTCACGCCATCAGGGCAGTAATCGACGAGGCGTTGATCTGCAAGGAAACGGGCGAAGAAAAAGTCATCCTGTTCAACCTGAGCGGACACGGTCACCTCGACATGTCGGCTTACGACAACTACCTGTCAGGCGAGATGGTCGATTACGCCTACCCTGCCGATGAAATTGCCGAAGCAATGAAATCGGTTCCGCAACTGGGCTGAGAAATGAAATCAGAATCTTAGGCTGAACGATGAAAGGGGCCGGCATGAGTCGGCCCCTTTTTTCTTGCGGCAACGCGTTCCGACCCCTGCGGAGGAATCCGGGGTGTCGCTATGTCCGATGCCTGACGCGCGTTTAGTGCCGGGCGTATAACTTGGGCACTCGCGCGAGCTCCGCGGGGCATGCGTTTGGCTCCGGGCGTAGAACTTGGTC
>CAYLWG010000286.1:0-1990 GCA_964387235.1 uncultured Dehalococcoidales bacterium | reverse complement strand
GCGGGTTCGAATCCCGCACCCTCCGCCACCCTGTGCACGCCGGTCATGTGCCGCACTAGCCGCCGATTGGCTCTTGTGCCGGGGTCCCAATTCGGTCGCGCCCCTGTGCCGTGCGTCTAAGAAACTATCGCAAAACCCCCTCTCCTCTGGGAGAGGGTTGGGGTGAGGGGAAAACCGCTCTTTAGGAAACACCGTTCGAAAGCATCTACACCGCGGTCGAAAACATTCCCCTCAACATTTCGGCAAGCTCAGTGCATGCCTGACCATCCCCCGGGAATAGAAATATCACTTCGCCTATTGATGCGTTTCGCGATAATTACTAAGTTCCGATCCGCAATCCCGGTTCGCAGATCGACCGCAGCGTCTCTATCGCGGCAAGAACCGCCAGAAAACTCGTCTTAGGGTTGGTTTCGTGAGGCATGTTTTCGAACCGGAACGAAAACTTTCCAGCCCTGCTGATGGCAATAATTTCGTGAACGTTCCCCGGTGAATCGGGGTCGGCAACGATTTTGACCCTGGTAGCGTCGGGGCCAATCCCGGCGAGGCTCACTGTAGCCGCCACGTTTACGTTTGCCGGGAACAGGCCGACAGCCTCGGTCGCCGACCCCTCGAAAATAATCGTTGGCTCGGTGATTTCCACGTTTTCCCACTTAGCAAATCCCGGCGCTCCACTGAGTGCGACCGGCTTTTTAGTCGAAACGATCGTAACTTCTTCGAGCAATGCCTTCGATGCCCGCAGTGCGTCGATTCCGCCTACAGCGCCGGAAGGAACATAAATGGAAGCACCTGATTGTTTTGCTGCAGCCATTACGGTTCGCATGAAATCGGGTGAAACTAGTGCGCCTGAACTCATCACCAGCAACGATTTGCCTGCACTCAGCACAGCTTCCGCGTGGGCAACTACCGCAACCTGCGAGGCGCATTCGACGACCAAGTCGAGACCGGGAAGGGCGATCAGGTCTGAAACACTGTCCACTTCGGCAGGTGCCGATATCTGGTCCGACCCAAGTTCCCTCGCCAGTGCGCTTCGGCCCGGGACGTACTCGTCGAACAGCCCGATGACCTTCGCCGGGCCAGCTTCGCCCCGCAGCACTGCCCGAGCCAGCTCGGAGCCCATCGAGCCACAGCCGATAAGGCCGACATTTATTACATTCTGCATTCGATTCTTTTCTAGTTCTGGCAATTGTTTGATCGCTCTGCCCGATTACCCCTGATACTCCCCGCTCAGGGATGATTCATCGGCGAAATTCGCCGGTTAGCTAATTCGCCTCCGCCAAGCTACGTTTTATTCCGATGCCTGACAGTCGACCGTAATTCGCCCAAAAGATGATACCGATCAACGATGCAATCGAGCGTCAGGTTGATACGAATTTATGGTGCAACTGGCGTGATGGCGTTATCCTTGAAGTAATTAGCCGTTAGTTAAATCATTCACAAAGCAGTGTTGTTGGCGACCAGGCGAAGTAACCTGGCCGCGAGCCCTGTCTCAACCAACACCCCACTCTTAAATTGCCCAGTTATCACATTTGGACCGTCGGATGCCAGATGAACACATCTGACTCCGAACGCCTGTCGAGCGGATTTGAACAGATGGGCTTCGACTCGTCTGATGACCCGACCACGGCCGATGTCGTAGTGCTGAACACCTGCGTCGTGCGGCAATCGGCGGAAGACACCGCAACGGGAATGCTGGGTCGGCTGGCAAAGCTAAAACGGCAGAACGCCAGCCATCCAAAACACACGAAACGACCGGAACACGTACCAGAACAGGTAATTGCCGTCATGGGCTGCATGGTCGGCCCCGAACAGTCGGAACTCAAACGACGCTTCCCACACGTCGATATTTGGGCACGTCCTCAGCAGTTCGCCCCGATCCTCGAAGCAGCAGGCATACGATACGGCCTCGACCCCGAAGGCTGCCTGAGCGGGGCCGTACCAACGAACCCCCACGTAGCCGCTTTTATTCCAATCGTCCACGGTTGCGATAAGT
>CAYLWG010000285.1:0-2048 GCA_964387235.1 uncultured Dehalococcoidales bacterium | reverse complement strand
ACGTCATAGGGGCTGTCGAAATCGAATTTACGCATGAGTTCGACTTCATCAAATGCATGCTGGCCAAAGCCATGGGCTTTCCGTTGTTTTCCATCGACATCACTGAGGTCGAAGAGGAAGAAATAACGTACGACTGGTGTCAACACGCGCTCTTGGGTACAACGGAAACCGACCCGCAAGGACGGCGCCGCAATTACGTCTATCTCCATGACATGCTCTATCCCGCGTTTTCGGACAGACCACAAGACCGGTTCGGAAATCGCCATCAATATGTGATAGTGGTAATTGACAGTGAACTCGATCGGATCGTTGGAGACTTGAGGCAAATCAAATCACGACTCGGACTTAGTGGAAAATCTGTTGTCATTCAGCCTGTCAATGCAAAAAGTGATCAGGCGAGAAAGATGCAAGCCAACGAAGCAAGCATTGCCGGTGCCAATTGGGCCGAGTTCAACACCAGGCGATACATCCGTGTCACTTTGGATAGACCAGCTCAAAAAGCAGGTGCAGTCTTCACATTCCATCTCTTGATGACTCGCTACATCAATAGTCAGTGTGACGCCTTAGTTGGATACAAATGGACTACCGGCATTGATAACCATGAACCCGATAATCCCTTCTGGGATCGCTACGACGGGACAAGGGGATCTCGGCAGCGGATCATGCCCAAGCAACTGGGTCAACCGTTGGAATCGATCATGCGGAAACTAGACTCAATCACCCGATGAAAAATAGTGGCTACATCGGCAGCGCTCATCTTTTGACTCGACTACCCGAGGACCGTTCCGGAGAAAGTCGCAGTTGAGGACGTGCTGAATATGTCGAGTGCCGGTTGGGTCATGTGAAATTCGACGTGCTCAATCGGGTCGTGACCGGTGTTTTATCAACGTCAATAGTGATCGAGAAAATACCGACAACACCGTTAGCAGTAATGTTTACAGATCTTGAACCGTACATACTGCTGTAACTTTAGCGATTCTCGCGAGAGATAAAAAGGGACCCTTTTAGTTCCGCTGATTTCACGATTGTTTGAACTGGTGGGTGCTTCTCGAAATCAGGAACTCTTATTAGCGAGCTACAAGGACAACGCTGCTGACGAGATCTCGAGTTGTCACTCCGAGCACCGCTTGGAAAGCCGGTTTCGCCTTCACTGACACGATCGACTTGCTGCCCTTCATGTCAATGTAGACAGCGTCCAGGATCGTCGTCAGTAGTTGGTGACGTTCCTGGAGCGTCGCTCCTGCCCATAATCGCGGCATGTCGGCAAGCAGCCTGCCCGCTTCTTTCGCCGCATCGACCTCCGGGACCAGCAACGACTCAAGCTCCCACTCTAGGGACTTCTTCTGCCTGTGGTACTCGAACTCGTCGAACAGGCCGTCCACGAAAGCTTGGCCGAGTCGCCGTAACTTTTCCTTCACTCGCTCGCGCTCGCCGATGATCCTTGCGGTCTCGTCCTGGTGAACGATCCGGGCAAGTACCCGACGTTGCCAATCATCCGGCAAAACGATCGAACTGAACATCTTTCCGATCTGCTCGTCAGGGATGCTGCACGAGATCGAACCACCCCGAGACGGACATTCGCCGTGGCTTCTGGACGCCCGGTGCTCTCGGTAGTACTGCTGGCCGTTCTTGTAGGTCTGCGCCCAGAGATTCATGCCGCAGTGCGCGCACCTGGCAAGTCCTTTCAGCAAGTAGGTCCGGGTCGGCTTGCGACCGATGGTTGAAGACCGGCCAGAGTTTTTCCTGAGTGCTACCTGAACTCCTTCAAACAATTCAGTGCCGATCACCGGTTCATGCTGACCCTGAAACTGCTCTTTCTTGTGCTTTACCAACCCTGAGTAGAACGGGTTGTGAAGAATGACTCTCACCGAGGCATTAGTGAAGAAGGGTTCTGTCAGAACTCAGTGTCGGGGGCAGAATAGCATCATTCCTCACTTGCTGAGGAGATCTTGTTCATGTCCTGCCCGCACTGCCTGTCCAGGTCCATTTCGAAGAGAAAACATCGAACCTCACTTGGATATCGAACTTTCTACTGCCGTGACTGCGAT
>CAYLWG010000284.1:0-2056 GCA_964387235.1 uncultured Dehalococcoidales bacterium | reverse complement strand
AAATTCGTTTTGCTCGTCACCGATTTCAACTGGAACCGGCTCGTCGGCTTCTTTCGCCGTTTCGGACTGGTCGTCTTGCTCGTCGTTGCTTGCAAATAACGCCGAAATAGCATCCTGGCCGAGCGCTGCCGAAGCGCTGCTTTCAACTGAAACTGGCTCGTCGGCTTCTTTCACTATTTCGGGCTGGTCGTCTTGCGCATCGTTGTTTGCAAATAACGCCGAGATAGCGTCCTGGCCGAGTGCTGCAGAGTCATCGCCCGCATCAGCGATATCTGATAAATCGCTCTGCTCGGCCGACGGGACGCCACCACCGAACAACGCCGCAATGGCATCGGCACTCAGTACTTCATCTACCTTGTCACCGACACTCGACCCGGCCAATTCATCTGAAGAATTTGCGTCGTCCTCACTGGCAGCCTCGATGGGGGCCAGATCAACTGGTTTTGTCTCGCCATTCGCCGCTGCGATAGCCGCAGCGACAAGATCAAACTCTACGCCGGTAATCCCCGTGCCTGCCGACTCTGGTTCGGTTTCCGCGCCATCAACGTCATCTTCACTCTGCAGTTCCGCTCCAGATATCTGCGGGGCTGCATATTCTTGCAGCGCGGCCGCACCTTTGGACACATCCGAATCAACGCTCAGATCTATCGCAATACGCGACAATCGTTCTCCCTCGATAAGGCCCACTGAACGGGTCGAGTACCGCTCCTCGACCAATCGCTGACCGGCTGAACCGATGCGAAGGGCAAAGCTGCCCCAGAGTCGGAGCAGTTGTAGGCCGTACGCCACCGCTTCACTTTTTTCTGGATCAACGCTGATGTAGTTCAGGTGGTTTTGAAATCCCTGTTTTTCATCGAGATCACCCATTGAAATCAGGGGTATACCGGCGGAAAGGGCCAGCATGGCAAGACCGTGAGGCTTTTTTTGCCTGGAACCGGGGCCGGGGCCAGTCACACAGGCCCATGTCCTTCCGATCAGATCCGCCAGTGGCTCGACTTCTTCGTAAGATACGACCTTCACAGGCAGGCGTTGTTCGACCGAAATAGATTTAAGACGGTCGGCCAATTCACCTGTAGCCATCACGATGATCTCGACGTTCGGGATCATGTTCAGGGTTGAAGAAGCCGTCTGGGCAAGTAGTTCAATTGAATTGTCGCCATCCAGGCTGCCAGTCCACAAAACCACCGGGTGCCGGTTCGGGTCAGTCGTACTGACAGGCGTGTAAATCTCGGTCGGCAGCCCCTTTGACCCGAGCAGGAGATCGCCCATGTAGCCCGTTCCGGCCAGGTATTCCATCTCCCAGTCCTGCGTCGCTGAAAGCGTATCCGCCTTGAGTACACCCAGCCTGTTCACAACATTCGGAACTAACGCTTTCCACCCGGCCTTATCTCGCCAAACGTTGCCAACAAGGTCGTCGGCGGAAGAGACATGAGGGGAATTCGAAAATCTCGATAACACCCTCCCAGCTATCCCGGCCCGGGGGCCAAACGTCCTCACCAGATCAACGTTCCGGAGTTCGTGGCGATTTGCGAGAACGGCCCACCAGAGGCCGTTTGTTTTTGGCAGCCATTTTGGGCCGCTCAACCACGAGACCTTATCGGTTTTTTTCGCAGTAATTGGCGATTTTCCGTTTGGCGAAACCACGATGACTTTCGAAAACGACGAGGCGTAGCCATCGACTAAATCCTGGAACGCTGAATAGTGACTGCTCTCACTAATCGATGAAATTGACGCAGAGGTAATAACCGCAATCGCGCGCGGCTGCGGTCGAAAGTCTATTTGAAGCGATGCCTGGGTCATCGGGATTCTGCGCCAGTTCGCAAGAAGTCCCCCGATCAACTGATCGAGGCTTCCAGAGACCGACGTAACGGTTGCTCCATAAAAAAGTCGAGACGTAAAACGCCCTGACGCCAGAGTGTAAGTGCCTGTATCCAGTTTCGCTCTCGACCGTCCTGCCCGCTGTAGTGGGTTCACTCACTGAAACGTGGTCGAATTGCACCAAGTGCGATATCACAAGGATGAAACTCGGAGTGATAAAAAACCTCACTTCCAGGTC
>CAYLWG010000283.1:0-2085 GCA_964387235.1 uncultured Dehalococcoidales bacterium | reverse complement strand
TAGCCGCCGGCGTGGTTTTCCACGGTGTGCAGGGCGGCCGAGTGGTCGTTTTTACCTTCACCCCACGCCATCAGCGCTGCAAGGACCTGCTGGAGGTTCGCCGTTACCTGAAGCGGCAGGTCGAGCGCGTTAGCAGTTTGTATAGCGTTATTGATGTCCTTGTAGTGAAGCTCGACCCGGAAACCGGGAGCGAAATTTCGTTCAAACATCATCGGGCCTTTGGCATTCATAACGTTGGAACCGGCGAGGCCGCCCTTGATGGCGTTGAACACCGTTTCCGGGTTGACTCCGGCTTTGGTGGCTAACACCAGTGCTTCGGCCAGCCCGTGAATGTTTGCCCCAACAACGATCTGGTTCGCCAGCTTGGTTACGTTCCCGGCACCAATCTCCCCACAGAGCACGCTCGACTTGCCCGTGATGTCGAAAAGGGGCTTTGCACGTTCGAAATCGCTGGCACTGCCCCCGACCATGATGGCGAGATCGCCAGAGATGGCAAACGGTTCGCCGCCCGAGACTGGTGCATCGATGAAGTTGACATTTTTCTCGGTGCAGGCGGCGTGAATCGACTGAGAGTAGCTCGGTGCGATAGAGGACATATCGACGATCAAGTCGCCAGCGGATGCGCCTTCCAGCAGTCCGTTTTCGCCAAGCACAACCGCTTCGGAATCAGGGCCGTCTGGAACCATCAGAATCGTGGTGTCGGAATTTGATGCGACTTCTGAAGACGATGAAGCCGCGGTTGCGCCATCGGCAACCAACTCTTCAACCGCAGCCGGTGAAAACGCGTCGAAAACAGTAACGGCGTAGCCCGCTTTGACCAGGTTCTTGGCCATTGGCTTGCCCATGATGCCGAGTCCTACGAATCCGATTCGTTCTGCCATTTCTGAAATTCCTTTTTACCGACGGTTGGTTTTTTCGTTTTTTTAAGATCGATGAGTTAGAAGCGACAGTATAGGCGACCAGCCCCTACCGAACCGACCAAGACCGATCAAGGCCTGGCCCGGCTTGCCCAGCGTCGCTCATTGCGAGTGCCCGTGAACTAATCACGCCCGGAGCAAAACGCTGCCCCTTAGTCGTCTTCTTTCCAGAAGCGCTCTTCGATGAAGTTGTAGTCGGAATCGGCAAAACGCCTGCCGACATCTTCGATCATTTGGGGGTGACCACAGGCATATATGCAGGTCTCTTTGGGGTCGATCCCGAGTTTGGCGACGTAATCTTCAACCAGAGTGTTGATTCGACCTTCAGCACCGGCCCATCCGTCGTTACGACTTTCGGTCGGTCGTGAGATCGACGGGTAAAACTCAATGAAATCGTGCTCGTTCGCGAGTCGGGTCAGTTCTTCGTCATAACCGAACTCGTCTATGTAGCTTGCGCCTTCTAGCACGTGGAACCGGTAGTCATCGCGGGCCACGCCATCCACCGGGATGGGCCATTCGGGGTCATTCAGGAACTTGCGGAGAATCGACACGTAAGGGACTGTCCCGGTGACAGTGCCAACAAAAATGTGGTGCTTGTACTCGGGCTGGAAGACGAAGATGCCCTTGGCCCGCGGTCGCAGGGTCATTTCGGCACCAACTTCGAGATCATCGAGGAGCGGTGTGAGATTGCCATCGGGCGGCGGTACCACCTCGATGAACAACTCGATCTCCTCTTCATCAGGCGAAGAGACGATCGAGTAAGGTCGCTCGATTCCCTCGACGCCGATGGTGCAGTACTGACCGGGCTTAAACATGAATGGCTGAGCAGGTTTAATCCAAATCTTGAACAGATCGTGAGTCAGGTCTTCCCGTCTCGTGATCGTACAGGTTGTGAATCGTCCTTTTATCCGTGCTTTCGCCGAATCTGTATCTGGCATATTTTTCTCCACCCGGGTTTCGATTTTCCGCAATCCAGAATAACCCAACGTTGAAACCCCGGTATAGACGAATAGGTGGTGATGCACGTGAGCTTTCGGGTTATTCGATATACCGGCATGGAAATATCAAAGGCCGTGAACAGTCGCGGTGATAGAATTCTGGAGCCTTTCAACTGGTATTTTTGAACGTAAATCAAACTGACGGCCATTCGAGAATATCGAGCCGCCAG
>CAYLWG010000282.1:0-2085 GCA_964387235.1 uncultured Dehalococcoidales bacterium | reverse complement strand
GCACTCCCTGCTGCAATCCGGTACGGGTTTTGATCAATTGTCGATTAGCCCTAGTACGTTTCAGGGTCTTCAGGGTGCTGCTTGAAATCGGTATCGTCGCGATCTGGCATCTTGCCCCCTGGCGTAAGGTGCTGCCCGGCGTCGTCCTGTGGTTCATAACCGAGGACTTTTCGGGCCTTGTCGAGCGAGAAGATGTTCCAATAGTTGTCGCTCATCGCGAAAACCACCGTGTACATCAGGGAATCAGGTGCATCCACGGCCTTCACATGAATCTGCGCCGTGTCGCGGTGCGATAGCCACATCGCCAGCCCTCCGCCATTGACGGTGGGGTCGTTGTTAGAGATCGTCCAGCCGATTCGGATGTTGATCGACGATATGCCATGAAACTCGCTGTAATAGCTCCCGAGTCCTTCCGCATACGCCTTCGACGCACCGTAATAGCCGTCGGGCCGTATCGGAACGGTCTCGTCGATCAGCTTGAATGGCCGTTTCACCTGATCGAAATTCCCGGCCAGAATCGTCTTGTACGGCTCGTCCTGATAAAAACCGCCAATGGCATGCTGCGAACTGCCGAATACGACACGCTTCACCCCGGTGCGTTTCGCCGCTTCATACACGTTGTAAACTCCGACGAAGTTGTTGCGCAAAGCTGATTCCCAGTCGGCGTTCGCACTGCGGTCGGCTGCGAGGTGAACAACGGTATGCTGGCCCTCAAAAGCGGGAATAATCGTGTCGAGTTCGGCGATGTTGCCCTTGAAGTTGTGGGCGTCATCCATTCCGTCGGTACCGTAACGTGACAGCGACGACAGTTCGTACCGTTCTTCGAATTCGCTGCGTAAAGCCGTTCCCACAAGGCCGCTGAGTCCGGTTACTAGAACGCGCTTCTTTTCAGCCATGTGTATTCACCTTTGTTGTGCCTTTACGCCTTTGCGTCAAATGGGCAGATCATCAATATTTCGGCACCAGATCATTTGACCCAGATGCTACACGTTACGATCTCAGCATGGCGATTACCCGGCTGCTCGCGGGTCATTTTTTCACCAACACCCATGCCGATTACCATGACCAGACCGCGGTCATGGCTTGCACGCGCATGCGCGCACCTCGTGAGGCAAGTTCCCTGAAGCCTAACGCCGTAACTCAACCGAGGTATCAGGCGCGGTGGCACCGGATTGTTTCGCTTTGACTGCGTGCCACACTACGAACAGGATTCCGCCGAATAGCACCACGCTGAGCCAGCTTATAGTCCGGTCGATTGCGACCAGGCTGATCGAATCGGAATCGCTTACGCCGAACAGGATCAGCAACCCCGTTAGTCCGCCCTCCACAAACCCGAATCCTCCCGGTGTTGGAATTGTCGTCAGCATCGCGTTTGCAAGTGCGGCGAACATCACGACGCCGAACGAAATTTCAATTCCCATTGCATCGGCTACGAAGTAAAAGCGTGCAATTTCCAGTAACCAACCAACGATTCCGAGGGCGATCTGGGGCGGAATTGCGCGCCCGGAAAAACTGTCGAGCGTCCCGCTCTGGAAGTTGATATACGCCGATTCGATTCGAACGGGAAGTCGGCGCGACAATCGCTCGCCAGCCAATCGCATTACCAACAATCCGATAATCAGGATCCCAACCAGAGCAAACGCTGCGAACAGCACCCAACCGGGTACTTCTGTATCGCCTTCGAGCGTAATCCACGTTGCGGCGAAGAGGACGAGAATCAGAACGGCTGCCATATCTTGAACACGTTCTGCGAGGACAGTGCCAAGACTCGCCGGAAAGCTGCCTCTGGATTCCCGGGCGAGCGACCAGCCCCTGTAGGCATCGCCGAGCCGCATAAACGCCACAGAATTGGCGAACCAGCCCATCAGGATAATTCCCGAAAGCGTCATCGTTCCGGGAACGTTTTTACCGCTGCTGCCGCCGATATTCGCCGTTTTTGCCAGAAGCCGCCAGCGAAGACCGCGGAACCAGAAGCTCGCGTAATAAAGCACCAACGCCAGCAGGTATTTACCGATATGGATGCCTTTAATAGTGCCCCATACCGTAGCCCATTCGAAGTCAAAAATGCGCCACAGGGCGAAGCCG
>CAYLWG010000281.1:0-2158 GCA_964387235.1 uncultured Dehalococcoidales bacterium | reverse complement strand
GCGGGGTTCGGATAGATGCCAAGCCATCGCTTGAGATTTATGCCGATGACGTTAAGTGCGGACACGGTGCGACCGCCGGATTTGTCGATAGAGACACCCTTTTCTACCTGCGTTCCCGCGGTGTCGATGAAGATGCAGCCAAGGCAATTCTCGTACGCGGGTTTGCCGGGGAGATACTTGACGAGTTCGAACCCGCAGCGCTGAGAGAGTTTGTTGAACGAACCACCGACAGGCGCATCGTAACGCTGCTTGCCGAATCGGACACGATAGGAACGGCATGAGCATCACTGGTTCAGAAACGGGAGTTAGCCCGAAAAACAGCGTTGCTTCTGGCTTCGATGTAGAAGTGGTACGCGCTGATTTTCCGATCCTGCAACGAAAAATAAACGGCCACCCGCTTGTTTATCTCGACAACGCGGCGACTACGCAGAAGCCACAGCAGGTAATCGCCGCTCTTACCGACTATTACGAGCAGACGAATGCGAACGTTCACCGTGGTGTCCACACGCTCTCAGTCGAGGCCACCGATGCTTACGAACTTGCCAGGACGAAGGTAGCGAAGTTCATCAACGCCCCCCGGCCCGAGACTGTTATCTGGACTCGCAACACCAGCGAATCGCTGAACCTTGTGGCTGCTACTTGGGCGAACGCTAACGTCGGCGAGGGCGACAATATCGTTATCACGGCGATGGAACACCACTCGAACATCGTCCCGTGGCAGCAGCTTGCAGCGAAGAAAAACGCCGAATTACGGTATTTGCCTGCCGGTAAAGACGGCTTTCTCGATCTGGGAAATGTCGAGACGATAATTGATTCCAGAACCAAAATCGTAGCCGTGACCCACATATCGAACGTACTGGGCACAATAAATCCTGTCGCGGAACTGGCGAACAGGGCGCACGAGGTTGGTGCGGTGATTTTTGTCGATGCCGCCCAGAGCGTTCCGCACATGCCGGTCGATGTTCAGGCAATTGACGCAGATTTCCTCTGCTTTTCGGCCCACAAAATGCTTGGCCCGACAGGCATCGGCGTTCTTTATGGAAAGTACGACTTGCTGGAAGAAATGCCGCCCTACATGTTTGGTGGCGACATGATTCTGGAAGTGACTTACGAGGACGCTACCTGGAACGCCCTTCCGTACAAATTCGAGGCAGGGACCCCGAACATTGCCGATGCCATAGCGACCGGAGCCGCGGTCGATTATCTGACCGAACTGGGTATGGAGAATGTCTGGGAGCACGAGCAGCAACTCACTGCCTATGCGATGGATCAGTTTTCTTCGTTTAATCACATCACGATATTTGGCCCGAAAGACCCTGCGCTCCGGGGCGGGGTGGTCTCGTTCGTCCACGACACTATCCACCCGCACGATCTGGGTACTGCGCTCGACCAGCAGGGGATTGCCATCAGGACGGGCCACCACTGCGCCATGCCGCTGGTTCGCAGTTACGACGTTGTCGCTGCGGCTCGTGCGAGTTTCTATATTTACAACACGAAGGCAGAAATCGACACGCTGATCGCCGGGATTCGAGAGACCGAGAGGTATTTCGCCCGATGATGACCAGCGGAGCGGGTTCAGGTTCAGGTGGGCCAGAGACCAGCGGTGACGACGGTGCCAGTGGAACCGATCTGGACAGGATGAATGATCTCTACGAGGCGATTATTTTCGATCACTACCGCAATCCTCGTAACACGAAACCTGTCGAATCGCCTGACATCGATCTCGAAGTGAACAACCCGTTCTGTGGCGATGAGTTTCACATCCAGCTGAAAGTGGAAGGCGATACGGTTTCCGAGGTCGGTATTACCGGCCGGGGGTGCGCCATCAGCCAGGCATCCGCTTCCCTGCTGGCAGAACTGGTCAAAGGGAAGCCTTCTGGCGAGGTACGGGCTTCAGTCGGCGCATTCAGGCGGCTTTTAAAAGGCGAGGAAGTTTCCGAAGAAGAACGCGACATGCTTGGCGATATCGAAGCACTGAGCGGCGTACGCAAATTCCCGGTTCGCATCAAGTGCGCGTTACTCAGCTGGGTAGGGCTGGACGACGCCCTGAAAGAACACCTGGCGAAGTAGGAGTAAAACTTAGTCGTCGGGCGCACTTAGTCACCGGGCGCACCGAGGCCGTGCTTGGGCGACGCGCAAGCTCCGCGGGGCAGACCCG
>CAYLWG010000280.1:0-2214 GCA_964387235.1 uncultured Dehalococcoidales bacterium | reverse complement strand
GCGATATATAGGCCGAGAGGGAACCTGACCATCCGGTGAAGCTCGGTGATGGCAATAAATCGCTTTCGTGTCGAGCCCCTGGGGCCTTCGGGTCACAGGGGCTCTTCGCGTCCCCACCAGAGTAGACTGCCCGCATGAAACTCAAGATCTTATTTCGGCTTACTTGGCGCAGTGCATTAGCGTGGACTGCAGTTTTTCTCGTGGTTCGCGTTATTCTCGAGATCCTCATGCCGGATCCTTGGCCTTCCGCTCTGTTCGTTGGAGCTGGTATCGGCGCCATTCTCACGGGGGCGGTTACTGGTCAATGGCGCGACCTTTGGCAGTGGCGGCGCTAAAGCTGAGTCCGATTTCCCACTTAATCACCAACAGCGTTTGATTCCTTAGCAAACGCTCTTCTCCACATCGCGCCCGGAACAGCATTTGCTTCCCAAGCAAAGGGTCGCGAGTTCGATCCTCGTCTCCCGCTCCATATTTCAGCCGATAACGCGGTAAAGGTGCCGCGAGGGCTCCTCGGTAACTTTGCCAGCAAGATGCGACATCAGTTGCGGTCCAATCACGTCGGCAGCCGAATCGGCGTGTTCTTGCGATTCCCACAGCACAAATAGCCCGTACTGTCCGTCGGTGTCATCACCGAAAAATGTGACCGACTCGCATCCGCTCAGTCCTCGAATCTGAGGGCCAAGATCGTCTGCGAGTTCGTCGGCCGTTTCGCGCATCCCCGTTCCAAGGTTGAATAAGACCAATCTTGCAAACATATTTCCTCACAGAATTCTCTATTTCAAGCAGTGACTGAGTCGAACCGGACGCAAGTCATGACCTTACCAGTCTATGACTTGCGTTTTTTTAGGTGCGAGTGGCAGATAGATCAATGCGGTTCAGTACGAGGCGATCTGTATTGCTTGAGAATCGCTCGCAAGTAAACACCGAATCTCGACCGGGTTTGATTATGTAGTTAAAAGAAAACGCCCCGACCGAAGCCGAGGCGTTTTCTGTTTATTACAGGAGCGTTCAGGCTATCTTCTTTTGCCTGCGTTCTCTGCGCCCTTGCCCTTGGGGTTGAAACCTGTCTGCAGCCCAGGAGCGTCGGCAATTCCGTTGCCTGTTACTCCACTGTTGATCAGAATTTCAGCCTTGTTCGGGCATCCGTTATCGAGGCTTCCGGCTTCGTTCGGGCATACGTCAGCGTTGTCGCCAACACCGTCGCCGTCGGAGTCAACTGACTCGTTGGGGTCGTTCGGGAAGGCGTCTTCATCGTCGGGCACGCCATCGCCGTCTGAATCAACGGAGGCGGGGTCGTTTGGATCGTTCGGGTCAGTGCCCGCGGCTACTTCGTCTCCGTCGCTTACACCGTCGCCGTCCGTGTCCGGATTGAGTGGGTCGGTGCCTATCAAGGACTCTTCGCTGTCGGTAAGTCCATCGCCATCCGTATCCGGGAACGTGGTACCTGTGTCGGTTTCGAGACGGTACATACCACCAGCCAGACCGCCGCCATCAAAGATGATGAACTCAAGAGTGTGGGTGCCGGCCAGAGTCACCGGGTGCGTGAGTACTGACTGTGCGGCGTCCTGGAAGCCCACGAGGTTCCCGTCCAGGTAGATCCACGAACAGTTGTCAGCGAGAAGGTTGAGTACAAACGCGCCAGTGCCAGAGACTGTGGTCGAGTACCTCGTCCAGTTCTGCCCATCCGGACCCACGGAGTTTATATCGCTCCATGCGTTGATCCATTCGGCCGTGAACCCGGCTCCAGGCTGCCAAGGGTGCGCGTTTGTTCCAAAGGAATAGGCGTTGTGCGGATTTACCCAGTTGGCGCCAAGGCCAACCGCCGGTGTTGGTACGCAGAGTTCGCTAGTCCAGTTTGCGTTTCCGCTGGCTGGCAAGATCGCATCCCATGTGTTCACAAGCGCGTTGCTGGTAAAGACCGTCGTGTGCCCTGAGGCTGACGCTCGATCGGTTTGTGCCGTAAAAAACACCCCGATCGCAATTACTGCCACCAACGCAAACAGTATCCGGAATGACGATACTGAAACGCGGCGGGTGAAAACCCCTGAATTCATTTTGAAATACTCCAAATGTTGCTTTTTTACCGGCGAAGCTGGCGTACTGCCAAATCCGACGCAGCGATACTACTGACTCCCTGACCACCGCGGAGTTAGGATTTGGTCAATATTGGTCACCGTTCGGTCAATACTGGAACAGGCTCGGGTATGCGTTACC
>CAYLWG010000279.1:0-2231 GCA_964387235.1 uncultured Dehalococcoidales bacterium | reverse complement strand
AGGAGGACGTAGTCCGTGTCATCGCCGTGCTGAACGAAATTGGAGATGAACTCGCTGATGACCCGTATTTCGGTCTGATGCTGATTACTCCACCACAGGTATTGCGGCTGAATTCACTGGACGATTCATCGGTAACGTTCAAGATGCTTGGCGACTGTAAACCGATGAAACAGTGGGAAATAATGGGCGAGATGCGCAGGCGCATCAAAATCAGGTTTGATGCCGAGGGTATCGAGATTCCGTTCCCACACCAAACTATTTACTGGGGAGAGGCTCAGGTTCCGCTTCAGTGGGACGAGACTCGAATGTCAGGCTACGGGAAGATAGCCAAACCTACTCCTGACGTGGCCGAACCAGCCGCCGATCGTGAGCCATCACGGAAACAGACGCGGCCTGAGACAAGTCGTGAGGCCGCTTTCGCAAGTGGACGAAGCTCTGCGGAGGCCCAAACCTCAGACCGCACAGCAGATGTCCCAATGACACCAGCAAGGCGTGAGGAACTGCTTGCGTCTGTAGCTATGGCGACCGTTTTGAGAGTCGGTGATTCCGAATCAAATATGCGAACGCTGACGAATCTGGTAGATATCTCCGACGGCGAGTAAATGCCGCTACAGGTCGAATTGGCAAACCGTGATCTGGCATCGGTAAGGGAGTTACTCAAAGTTTTTCAATGTCTGGCGAAGAACTTATATTTCGGCTTGGTCAACCTGGCCTGATGTTCAGCATTTGAGATCAGCGACGGTGCATTTGCAATTCGCAGATATCGATTTCGCTATAGAACGGATCTACTGGCAGGCCGATAATGATTCGACTTTGGCTTTGACACGCAATTTGGGCGTTGACTAGAATCAGTTGTTCGATTCAGTCCCACACCATTTACATGAGCAGTTCGGAGAAAAATGAGCCCGGGTCCCCAGAACGAGGCGCCAACCACGCCACCAGAGACACCAAGGACTGCTGACGAACTACGAGAGGCGTTCCTTTCGTATTTTGAAGGGCACGACCATTTGCGCATGCCGTCTTCGTCGCTGATTCCTGCTGCCGACCCGACGCTGTTGCTTACAAACTCTGGGATGGCTCAGTTCAAGCCTTATTTCTCGGGCGAGAAAGAACCGCCGCACCCGCGCGTTGCAACGTCGCAAAAATGCTTCAGGACTACCGATATCGAAGAGGTCGGAGACTATACTCACCTCACGATGTTCGAGATGCTGGGCAACTTCAGTTTCGGGAACTACTTCAAAAAAGAGGCCTGCGAATGGGCGCTTGACCTTATGACAAACCGTTTCGGGCTTGACCCTGAACGCCTGTACTTCACGGTTTACGAGACCGATGACGAAGCCGAGCAGATCTGGCTTGACCTGGGCGTTCCGCTGGAACGGATTTACAGGTTCGGGGATGATGAGAACTGGTGGGGGCCTGCCGGAGACGAGGGTGTTTGCGGCCCCAGTTCTGAAATCAACTACTACAGTGGTTCGTTCGGCGATGTTCCGGCGGCAGACGACCCGGTGCGAGATGGTGAGTGGGGGCCGAACTACCATCCCGATTTTATCGAGTTGTACAACCTGGTGTTCACCCAGTACTACCGCGACCTCGATGGCAACGATACGGTTCTGCCAGCAAAAAACATCGATACCGGGATGGGTTTTGAACGTATGCTGGCTGTTCTACAGGGCGTGCCGAATGTGTACGAAACCGATCTGTACCGACCGATTATCAGCCGAGTCGAACAGCTTTCGGGCAAAGAGTGGGGGCAGGATAAAGCAACCGACCGGGCCATCCGCGTAGTCGCCGAGCACGCAAGGTCGTCGTCATTCCTGATCGGCGACGGCGTTATCCCTGGCAACTCCGGCCGCGGCTACGTCCTGAGACGATTGATTCGCCGCGGAATGCTTTTTGGTCGAGAACTGGGCATGGACACCCCAATGCTTTCGGCGATATCCCAAACCGTTGCCGACCACATGGGCCACGTTTATTCCGAGTTAGTCAGCAACCAGGATTTCATCAGGGAAGTCCTCGAACAAGAAGAGAAAAGTTTTTCGCGAACCCTTGAGTTCGGGGCGCAGGTGTTGGCAGGGATGATCGAATGCCGAGAAGAATTAGCCGATGTGGACGGGCAAACGGAAATCGGAAAAACACTTATTGCACCATCAGGAGACGATGCCCGCTCGGTTGGTGTACGACTTGCAATTTCAGAAATTGAACGGCTCGTCGCCGGGGGCGATACCGCTGCA
>CAYLWG010000278.1:0-2243 GCA_964387235.1 uncultured Dehalococcoidales bacterium | reverse complement strand
TCGTTTGAAAACGAAACGATAGCCGCCACGATGAACACCAACTTCATCAACATTAAAGTCGACCGGGAAGAACTGCCCGACGTTGACTCGATCTACATGACCGCAGTACAGGCCATGACCGGCTCGGGAGGATGGCCGCTAACGGTATTCATCACTCCCGATGGTCAGCCGTTCTATGGCGGCACGTACTTTCCTCCCGAAGACCGGCACAACATGGCCGGATTCCCGCGGATACTTAGCGCAATATCCGATGCCTACGCCACGAAACGCGACGAGCTGCTGTCGAACTCGAAACGGGTAGTCGAGGCTATTCGTGCGCAATCGACTCCCCAGAGACACGACGGCGTGATCGATGAATCGCTGATCTTTGGCAGCTTTACTCACCTCGTGGGTAGCGCCGACCTCGAAAACGGTGGGACGACGGGAGCGCCGAAATTCCCCCAGCCAATGATCTACGAACTGCTGCTGCGCTACTGGAAACGCACGGGCAGCAAGCAGGTCCTCGATATCGTCACCCTCACGCTGGAAAAGATGGCGCATGGAGGCATTTACGACCAGCTCGGAGGTGGTTTTGCCCGCTACTCGGTCGACGATAAATGGCTGGTTCCGCACTTCGAGAAAATGCTCTACGATAATGCCCAGTTGGTACTGCTATACCTGCACGCCTACCAGGTGACCGGCAAACTGCTGTTCAGGCGAATCGTCGAAGAAACACTCGAATATGTCACCCGGGAAATGACCCACCCGACAGGCGGTTTCTATTCGGCTTCCGATGCCGACTCGGAAGGTGTCGAAGGCAAGTTCTTTGTCTGGACTCCGGCCGAAATCGATGCGGTGTTGTCCAATCCCGAAGACTCCGAACTGGCAAAAAGTTTCTGGGGGGTGACTGCGGATGGGAATTTTGAAGGCTCGAATATCCTGACTGTTCCCGTTGCACTGGAAGATTTCGTGGCCGATTCAGGTCGAGAATCGACCGCTGTGCTAGATGATATTTCGCGTATTCGCGCATCCCTGCTGGCCGCGAGATCGAAGCGTATTCCGCCCGGTATCGACGACAAGATTCTTACGTCGTGGAACGCGATGATGCTGAAGGCTTTTGCCGAGGCCGGTGTCGTGTTCCAGAACGATAAGTGGATTGCGGTAGCGGAGAGTAACGCTCGACTCTTGCTCGGTCACGTCAGGGATTCTGAAGGTCGTCTGCTTCACACCTGGAAGGCGACAGGTGATTCGGCCAGCGATTCGTCTGACGGCTCGCAGGGCGAAGCGAGAATCCTCGGCTACCTCGACGACCATGGCTGCCTCATCGATGCTCTGCTGACGCTGTACGAGGCTACTTTCGACTATTCCTATGTTGACGAGGCACAGGCGCTTTCCGACCAGATGATCGAGCGGTTCTGGGATCCCGATTGGGAGGTGTTCTACGACACTTCGCATGAGCATTCGAAGCTGCTTGTAAGGCCGAGAGATGTACTCGACAACGCTCTGCCCTCAGGCGGTGCCACCGCTGCAATGGCCCTGCTCAGACTGAGCGTGTTCACCGGGGTTACGGACTATGCGGCGAAAGCGGAAGCCTCGATGAAGTCGGTGCTGCCGCACATGCAAAAGTCGCCCGCGGCAGTAACGTCGTGGCTAGGTGCGGTGGATTTCCTCACTGCGAACAGGCAGGAAGTGATCCTGATCGGCGATAAAAGCGATCACGTATTTATTGAAATGCAGCGCGAAGTACGAAGTAAATATTCGCCCAATACCGTGTTTGGCGGAGCGCACAAAGAACCCGCCAGCAACGAAAAATCGCCACTGATGATCGACCGCAAACTCGTCAACGGCAAAACCACCGCATACGTCTGCGAAAACTACACCTGCAAACTACCAGTAACATCGGCAGCCGAACTCGCCGAATTGCTGGGGTGAGGCAGGCGATGCACACTCATCTGCTGATTTAAAGAGATGGGATTCGCAGAATTACAGTTACGACGCATATATTTGCCAAATAACTGTTCCAAAACTCCCTCTCCTCTGGGAGAGGGTTGGGGTGAGGGGAAGTCGTTTTGTAGAGGATACCGTTCGAGAGCATCTGCACCGCGCTCGAAAGCATTTCCCGTCAGTACTTCGGCAAAATGTACTCTGCCGTTGATAGCTTTCCCCTCAACCCGTCGACAAGCTCAGTACATACCTGACCTTCTCCCCGAGGAGCCTGTCTCATAAGTGTCTCCGGGTTCGCGATTTGTGCTGGGCGAGGATAC
>CAYLWG010000277.1:0-2269 GCA_964387235.1 uncultured Dehalococcoidales bacterium | reverse complement strand
GTGGAGAAGACAACATTTGGCTGGTCGCCATTTTGGCTGGCCGACTGGTTGTTCGGTTCGATCGGCGCAGATCCTGCTGGATAAAGCATCACGAGCGACTCCGGGTTTCATACCTCTCGTATGTTGTGAAACCCATTGATTCGTGCCAGCATGTGCGCAGGGCACTAACGGAACGGAACGGAACCGACCTGAAGCCGATTCCAATCACTAAATAAACCCACATTAGCTCTATCGGAAAGCCGAACAACTGGCCCCGGCCCGACATTCCGAATTAGCAAGCACCAACCTCATCGGAGAAGACGCAGTAAGCCGCCTATGAAAATCACTGACATCACAACCACGCCCCTTTCTACTGGGAAGTCGCTGCTGCGAATTCAAACCGATGCCGGAGTTGAGGGCTGGGCGGAGGCGCCCGGTGGCAATAAAGGCACACCGGGCCGTAGCGTGGCAGTGTTCAACACTTATCTTGACGACATCATCAAACCTGTCCTGGTAGGCGAAGACCCGCTGCAAATTGATCGGCACTGGGAGACGCTGGCACTCGGCAAAGACGACCGGTTGTTTAATCTGCCTGCACAGATCGTGGGGACAATCGATATCGCATTATGGGACCTGCTTGGCAAAGAAACCGGCCTGCCGATGTACACGCTCATGGGCGGGGCGGCGCGTAAAACTATCCCGCTCTACTGGAGTACCGGGTCCGGTTGGCGGATGCAGCCCAAAGAAATGCTCGATCTCGTAAAACAGGGCTGGGACATGGGATTTCGCGCTTTCAAGATTCGCATGGACTGGAAGGGTTGGCGACAGGATTCCGATGCGCCGAAAGACTACGCGATGTTCAAGCTGGTGCGCGAATTCTTGTCGGAAGGTAATTATCTTGGCTTCGACGCCAACAACGGTTACTCGGTAAGCACCGCTATTCAGCAGGGCCGCAAATTCGAGGAGTTGGGTATCGACCATTTCGAAGAGCCGATTCAGCGCTACGACCTACCGGGTCTGAAACAGGTTGCGGATGCGCTGGACGTTGCGGTTTCAGCAGGTGAACAGGACGCCTACCGCTGGTGGTTCCACCACCTGGTGTTGCTCGGCGACCCCGATATTTTGCAGCCTGATATTTTGAGTGCCGGAGGTCCGTCGGAAGTGAAGCGCATTTACGAGATGGCAGTCACGCTGAATAAGCCTGTCATGCCGCACAGTCCGCAGGCTGGTATTAATTCGATGGCGTCGCTGCACACCTACGCAACTGTCCAGAACGCCGTGCGGCCACACGAGTTCTCGACCGAGTTTTCTGGCCCGCTTGACGATCTGGCGGAACTCTACGGCGAAGGGGTTCTTCCAAAAGATGGAAATATGGCGCTGTCTGACCGACCGGGGCTGGGCATCGAACTTAACGAAGCGGCTGTAGCGAAGATGACCCTCTGATCGAGCGGGGCTGGCTCCAGTGGTGCAGGGTGCGCTCTGGCTCTAAGTGAAGCCGTTTAACCGACGGTGATCGGTATGGGCTAGCGTTCGTACCCGTCGGCCAGCAGGCAGGCTGCTTCCTGGTTCGGTGCGAGACGCCTTAACTCCGGGTCGGTCAACGAACAGGCCGGGGTCGCTATCGGGCAGCGGGTGTGAAAATGGCAGCCCGACGGAGGCGACATCGGACTCGGCAGGTCGCCCTTCAGGACGATCCGGTCGCGCGATCGTTCGAGAACGGGGTTGGGGGTTGGAATCGCTGAAAGCAACGCCCGGGTGTACGGGTGCAAGGGCCTGTCGTAAAGGTCCTTGCTATCGGCTGTTTCTACAATTCTGCCAAGGTACATCACCGCAACCCGGTCGCTGATATGCCTCACCACCGACAGATCGTGCGCAATGAACAAGTAAGCGAGGTTGTATCGTTCCTGCAGGTCTTGAAGCAGGTTCAATATTTGCGCCTGAATCGACACATCGAGGGCCGAGACAGCCTCATCCAGGATAAGCAGGCTCGGTTTAGCCGCGATAGCGCGGGCCACGCCGAGACGCTGACGCTGGCCGCCACTGAACTCGTTGGGATAGCGTTCGGCCATCCCCGGACTCAGCCCGACGGTCGAAAGCAACCCGGCGACCTGCGAACGATAGTCATCGCCCGGTTCGGCAAGCCCATGTACTTTCAGCGGCTCGCCAACGATATCGCCAGCCCGCATTCTCGGGTTCAGTGAACCGTACGGATCCTGAAACACCATGCCCATTTTTCGCCTGATGGGCCGCATGGCCGAATTCGAAAGCCCGTTCAGTTCCTGCCCCTCGA
>CAYLWG010000276.1:0-2313 GCA_964387235.1 uncultured Dehalococcoidales bacterium | reverse complement strand
TGCGTTTCGAAATGCGTGCTTCCAGATCACCTGAAATCTGCCGACGCCTTTGGCCCGGGCCATGCGGACGTATTCGGAATCAAGCGATTCGAGCATGGCGGAACGCGTGATTCGCAAGTAGTTGGCTGCGCTGTTCAGGCCCAGGACAGTCATCGGCAGTATCAGGTGTGGTATCGATAAGAATCCCTCGCCCGAAGTTGCAACCGGCAGCCAGCGGAGGTGTACCGAAAAGAACATGATCATCATTATTCCGAGCCAGAAGTTTGGAATAGCGTCACCGAACAGGGCCAACGCCCTCGCCACGTAATCCCACGGGGTCGCCCGCTTTACTGCCGAGAGAACACCGAAAGGAACGCCGATGATCCCGGCGAAAAGCCAGGAAGCAATTCCAAGCTTCAATGTGGCTGGAATACGTTCTGCTATCTTGCCGCTCACGTCGCGCTCGTCGAAAATGCTCTGCCCCAGGTCTCCAGTTGCCGCGTGGCCCGCCCAGATCAACCATTGCACAACGAGAGGCTTGTCGAGTCCGAGCTTCTTTTTCAATGCCACGGTCTGCTCTGGGGTCATCCCGTGCCCGCCAGGCTTCGCGTACAGGAGCAACGGATCGTCGGTTGCCACCGATGTTGTGAAAACGATAAATGAGGCACCCACGATCGAAATCAGGGTCGCGATCACCCGGCGTATTACGTAATTGCGCATAGGGAATACTGCGGTGTGAAGGACGGTGCGGGTGGCGTCTCTCCGACAATCCACCCGCACCGCAAATCACAAAGAGGAACTCTAACGGTCGACCGGCACAATCAGCTCGGTACCGGTGATAGGTCCGAACAGACTTGGCCGTGGCTGCCATTCCTTTATCGAATTCGGGTTGAACACCACCAGCGCAGGCACTGTGAACACGCCTGCACCAATTACCGTCTCACGAAGGTAATCGGCAACTTCCATGTTGAGTTCGAGTCGTTTTTCAAGGTCCGATTCAGCCGCGACCTTTAGCCACTGCTCTGCAATAAACGGCGACTCGACCGCGCAGCTGAACCCACCCCTGGAGAGGCTTGAGTAAGTGATTCCTACCGGCCAGTCCCATGGGCGGGGCAAGCGTCCGTCGTCACAGGCGTGCACGTGAGGAGTGGAAGTTGTTCGGGCTACCAGGCCGGCACGCCATATCGGACGGTACCCGTAGCTCTCCACTTCAACTTTCAGACCAAGGTCTTGTACCCAGAACCCGGCGACCGCCTCGGCCGTGAACTGGCGGGTGTTGTCGCAGCACTGGCCGAAAATTACGGCATCAAACCCGTCCGGGTAACCCGCCTCGGTGAGCAATGCGCGGGCACCTGCCGGATCGTAGTCGATCTTCCATTCATCCCTGAACCCTGGCATCGCAGGATTGAAAAACGGGATGTAGTGAGCCCAGCCAATACCACCGGTCAATGCATCAGCGATCGCATCCCGGTCGATGGCCATCGCCATCGCAAGGCGGACTTTGCGTGCTCGCTCAAATCCGGCCGGGTCGGCGGGGTCGCCAATCCATGGCTTGCTGGTGTCCAGACCCTCGCGTGGCAGTGGATCACCGGTGGTTGCCTGGTTTGTCTCCCACAAGTTTCCCCCGAACGACAGGTTCAGTTCTGCTCCACCCATCGTGCCAGTTGTCGAGAAGCCCTCACTGACGAGGATCGGGATGTCGCTGGGACTCACGGTGGCAATGTCTGCGTCACCCGTTCGGAGCATTGCGGCCCGGACTACGGGTTCGGGAGCCGCTATGAAGGTCAACCTGTCAATTAGTGGGGCTGCTCTCCAGTGATCCGGCACAACCGAAAGGACGGCTTTCTGACCTTCGATCCATTCGTCGGCGCTGAAAGGCCCTGTCATGACAATAGTGTCTCGGGCACCATCTGGACCGAGCTCGTCATAAACCTTCTTGCTGAAAATCCCTGTGATCTGGAATCCGTCAGACAGAGCGTTATCTTTCCACCGGGGGTCGAAGTTGTGCATTGGAGCTTCGATTGTGTAAGTCCCGGTGGCCGTCCACGCATCCCAAATATTCGCGAGATCCCCGGCCTGGCCGTGGACCGATTCTGGCGTTGTGCGGGCGTTGGCGTTGTTGATTGTGTAAACAATGTCGGCGGCCGTAAGTTCACCCCAGCCATCGTGGAACTGGACGCCTTTGGCAACCGTCATGGTTACCATGCTGAGGTCTGGTGCGATTTCCCATTCACGGATCAGCCATGGTTGCCCGAACACCGGGGAACCCGCTTCGATAGCTGTCGTGAACAGCGTTTCGCCCACACCCCATTGCACCAGGGCACCTTCACCACC
>CAYLWG010000275.1:0-2315 GCA_964387235.1 uncultured Dehalococcoidales bacterium | reverse complement strand
GCGGCCTCGCGGCACTGCCGACATACTTCCAAGCGATCAGCCTTACTGGTCGCATGTGTACGCGACTGCCCGAAAGGTAGCCTCGCAGTTCGGCTATCGGCGCATCGATACACCACTGTTTGAGGACACAAACCTGTTCCAGCGCGGCGTTGGCGACGAGACCGATATCGTTCAGAAAGAGATGTATTCGTTCGAGGACCACGGTGGCGATTCGATCACTCTGCGACCCGAAGGCACGGCTTCTGTGTGCCGTGCCTATATCGAAAATGGACTCCACAATGGCCCGCAACCCGTTCGTCTGTTTTACATGGCACCCATGTTCCGTTACGAGCGTCCACAGGCGGGTCGGTTTCGCCAGCACCACCAGTTTGGTGTTGAGGCGATTGGCGACAAGTCGCCCGAGGTCGATGCAGAGATAATCGAACTTGGTTTGAGATACATCGCCGAATTGGGCATCAGGAATGTCACGTTACGTCTGAACAGCCTTGGTGATCCCGAAGGCAGGGTCGGCTACTTGAGCGATCTCGAAAAATACCTGCGTGGCGTGGCCGACCAGTTGCCGAAGGTCGATAGAGACCGGCTCGACCGGGCACCTTTACGAGTACTAGATTCCAAGGCACCTGAAACCCAGTCGCTTGCAAATAACGCACCCCGGTCGGTCGATTACATAAGCGGCGAGGCAAAAGAACACTGGGATGAGCTGCTCACGCTGCTCGAAAACATGAAGTCGGTCTATCCAGAATTTTCGTTCAAAATAGATCACCGGCTGGTGCGCGGCTTCGATTACTACAACCGGACTGTGTTCGAGTTTGAGCCGGTCGACGCTGGCGGACAGGGAACGCTCATAGCGGGGGGTCGCTACGATCCGTTGATGGGCATTCTGGGCGGACAGGAAACCCCCGGCATAGGGTTCGGATCGGGCATCGAGCGGATGATTCTCGAACTGAAAAAACAGGATATTTCTGTGAAGGGGCCGAAGGGGCCAGACGTGGTTGTGATCGCCCTGGGAGGTGCAGCGATGGCTGCTTCTGCACTTGCCACTGGTCTGAGGGCAGAGGATGTTTCGACAGTGCTGGCACCGAAGCGGTCGATGAAGGCGCAGATGCGATATGCCAACAATCTCGGCGCTATGAACGTGGTGATACTCGGCGACCGCGAGGTCGAGCAGGGTGTCGCTTCGGTAAAGAGCCTCGCCGAAGGCGGGGGGCAAGCGGAAGTTGCGCTCGATGCCAATTCGATAGCAGTGCATGTGCGTTCTTTAAGAGAGTCGACTGGCGACGGTTAGCTGGCGGTTATCGGCCTAATTCGGTTCCCGGCACTTCAACGCCGTGATGCCAGCGCCGTTCGTATCCCTGTTTTATCGCCCGCACATTTCGTACTTATTGGTAACCTCAATATATGCAGCAATCGATGGAAAACCGCCTGAAGGAAATCGCTGACCGGCACAGCGAGGTTGAGAGCTTGATGTCTCAGCCCGAAACTGCTTCCGATCCCAACGCGATCCGGAAGCTCGGTCGCGAATACAGCCAACTCCAGCACGTCGTAGAACTCTGGAACGATATGACGCGCACGCGAACCGACCTGGAAGGCGCACAGGAAATAGTGGCCGCAGAGGATGACCCGGAAGTTCTCGAAATGGCGAAGGAGGAGGTTGAGGAGTTAGAAGCAAAACTCGAAACACTTTTTGGCGAGATACGACTCGAACTTCTGCCAAAAGACGAGACTGAACACGCCGATGCGGTTGTCGAGGTTCGTGCCGGGACCGGCGGCGATGAGGCAGGACTATTTGCCGCAGAAATTTTCCGTATGTACCTGCGTTACGCGGAAACCCGAAAGTGGAAGTTGAAAATCCTGTACCAGAACGACACGGGTGTGGGCGGGATAAAGGAAGTCACTTTCGAAATCGCTGGGGACCGGGCGTACCAGCGTCTGCATCTCGAAAGCGGTGTTCACCGTGTGCAACGTGTGCCGGTGACTGAATCTCAGGGCCGAATTCACACTTCGACGGCTACTGTCGTCGTGATGCCGAAGGCCGAGGAACTCGATGTTGAGTTGGTTGATAAAGATTTGAAGATCGACGTTTATCATTCGAGCGGTGCAGGGGGGCAGAGCGTCAACAAGCTGGCGACCGCCATCCGTATAACCCATCTTCCAAGCGGGCTGGTTGTTCAGTGCCAGAACGAGCGGTCGCAGTTGCAGAACAAGATTCAGGCAATGGATATCCTGCGTTCGAGATTGTGGGACTTGGAGTTGCGCAAGCAGCAGGCAGAGATTAGTGCGAACCGAAAAGCGCAGGTCGGGACTGGCGACAGGTC
>CAYLWG010000274.1:0-2370 GCA_964387235.1 uncultured Dehalococcoidales bacterium | reverse complement strand
GCTGAACGTAGATATAAAAATTAGCTCTGGCGATTCAGGAACTTCACCTGAGCGATCAATTTACCTGGATTAATGTAATACCAGAATGAACGTAATAATCTTGGGGGCCGGCAGCCTCGGCTCATCACTCGCACGAAAACTGAGCGACGTGGGTCACAGAATTACCGTGATCGAAAATAATCCGCAGTCGGTTTCGCTGTTGCCACGCGGTCGTGTCGATTCCGGGGCCATAACAGGTGTCGACCGGGGCCGCGATGATCGAAGCCGGGATTGCCGATGCCGATGTGTTTATAGCCGCAACAGGTAAAGATTCCCTTAACGGCCTGGCAGCACAGCGCGCAATAAAGATTTTTCGTGTTGAACGTGTGATGACTGCAGTCAAAGACGAGGCTGCAAGAGTTCTTTACGATTCGCTAGGGATTATCACTATCAACAAAACCACGCTTGCAAGCGACCAACTGGCTGAGTTGATGCAGCGCGATCAAGAAATAGAAGAGAACCAGGCGGAGCAATAGATAACAGTTGTATCTCGTAATCGTCGGCGGCGGAAAAGTTGGGGCGCCCCTCGCATCATCCCTAATTAACGCAGGACACGAGGTGTTCGTGATCGATCGCGACCCCGACAAGGTTGCACTGTTGCAACGGGAACTGGGAATGATCGCAACTGTGGGAGATGCTTCATCGCTAACCGCCCTCAAAAACGCAGGGATATCGCGGGCCGGTGCGATTATTGCCGCAACCAATTCCGACGAGGACAACCTGGCAGCATGTCAGCTGGCAAGAAATAATTTCAACGTCCCGAGAACAATAGCGATTGCCAATAATCCAGAGAACGCCCGACTCTTCGAACTGCTCGGGGTTGATCTGGTCGTAAGCGCCACCGACCTCGTCATTTCAAACCTGGCAACTGCGCTTCCGGCCCACCCATTGATCAGGCTAATGCCCGTGGCCGACCGGACTCAGGAACTTGTGGCCGTTAAGCTTCCGGCTGCCGGGGCGGTGATTGGCCGGACTCTTTCCGAAATTACCCTGCCGTACGGTGCAAAAGTCATTCTGATCATCACTGCCGATGGCAGAATTAAAGCTCTCGATCCTGACCCGGTAATCGATGCCGAGGACGAAATCGTGGCTATCTCCCCTGCAAACACAACCGCCGAATTATGGGAAGTTCTCACGGAATTAAGGTAACCATGCCAAAAAAAATCGCCTTTCTTGGCCCTATCGGCACTTACACCGACGAGGCTTGTTTTCAGTACGCACCAGATGCCGAACGTGTTCCGTTCGCTTCGCTGGGGCTGGTGACAAGCGCACTCGAAGAGGGGAAGGTCGATGAGGCTGTTGTTCCGATTGAAAATTCTCTCGGCGGGACCGTGATTGAGATTGTTGATTTTTTAATTACGTCGGGCAGAGCCCAGATCAAAGGCGAATTTTTACTCCCTATCGATCATTGCCTGATTACCCGACCGGGTGTAAAACTTGGCGACATCAGGGTGGTGGTTTCCAAGCAAGAGGCGCTCACGCAGTGTCGGCAGTATCTCGCCAGAGAGTTGCGGTTTGCCGAACAGATACCTGCGACCAGCACGGCTCTGGCGGTGATCGACCTGAACGAGGCTGATGACCGAACTGCGGCGATTGGCCCGCGCAGGGCGGCCGAACTGGCTGGGTTGCCGGTGCTTGCCAGCGGTATTCAGGATCGAAAGAACAATGTGACGAGGTTCGCGGTGCTTGCATCGAGCGGCATGCCTGCAACGGGAAGCGATAAGACATCTATCGCATTCGATTTCGATAAGCCTGATGCTCCCGGACTTGTTTACGGGGCGATGAGACCTTTTGCCGACCGCGATATCAACCTTACGAAGATCGAATCGCGCCCGACTGGCAAAGGCATGGGGAGTTATATTTTTCTGGTCGATTTCGAAGGTCATCTCGAAGAGTCGCGTGTCAAACAGGCGATCGACGAGTTGAAGAAGCACACGGAAACTTTTAAGGTGCTAGGTACCTACCCAAGAGCAGACGGGATGTCGGTGCGGCAGTTGAGCGAGTAGCCCGTGCTGTGACTGGGGTGGGGTGCGGCTCGTACGCCCAGTGCTAACGTGATCTGCCGAATGCGACCAAGTGTGCCGCACACGCCCGGAGCTAACGCTAACGTGATCTGCCGAATGCGACCAAGTGTGCCGCACACGCCCGGAGCAAAATTAGTCGCCGGGCGCACCGAGGCCGTGCTTGGGCGACGCGCAAGCTCCGCGGGGCAGACTTATCGCCGGGCGCACCGAGGCCGTGCTTGGGCGACGCGCAAGCTCCGCGGGGCAGACTTATCGCCGGGCGCACCGAGGCCGTGCTTGGGCGACGCGCAAGCTCCGCGGGGCAGAC
>CAYLWG010000273.1:1641-2464 GCA_964387235.1 uncultured Dehalococcoidales bacterium | reverse complement strand
GCGTTTCGTTCAAGAAATGCGAATTGCACACGGCCACCGAGGAGTACGGCGCGAAATGGGATGCGTTCCCTTCACTCGTACCACGCGAAAAAATCGACGATGGCAACCCGTTTATCCAGCGCGACTACGACTTATGTATCTCCTGCTTCCGCTGCACGAACATATGTAACGACTGGGAACAGGCGGGGGCCATCACGGTCGAAGGTCACGGGCAGGAAAGTTCGATCGCCTCGTTCTTCGAGAATGATCTGATGAAGTCGCCATGCACCTTTTGCGGTCAGTGCATCAACACCTGCCCCACCGGCGCGCTGACAGACCGCAAAATGGTGGGCAAGACGAAAGCAGAAACGCTTGAGCGTACACAAACGATTTGCCCTTACTGCGGTGTTGGCTGCGGAATAAATCTTTTGACCGAGAAAGGTGAGTTGATGGGTGCCGAGCCCGACTTCAGCGCGCCGAGCCGGGGTTCGCTGTGTGTAAAGGGCCAGTTCGCTTCATGGGAATTCGTGAAAAGCGAAGAGCGTCTTAAATATCCACTCATCAAGGAAAACGGCGTTTTCAAGCGCGCCAGCTGGGACGAGGCACTCGACCTCGTCACGAGTCGTCTCACCGAGATCAGAGATGAGACCGGACCCGATTCGATAGTTTGCTGGTCATCGGCCAGAACGGTCACCGAAGCGAACTATCTGATGCAGAAGTTCACCAGAATAGGTATCGGTACGAACAATATCGATAACTGTTCTCGTACCTGACACGCCCCAACGGTCGCCGGTATGGCGGTCATGGTTGGCAAGGGTGCCATGACCAACTCGATTGAGGAGTT
>CAYLWG010000273.1:0-1626 GCA_964387235.1 uncultured Dehalococcoidales bacterium | reverse complement strand
CCTGCTGGTGGCAGGGTCGAACACTACGGAAGCACACCCGGTTATCTCGATACGCATGAAACGCGCTGTGCGTAACGGGGCGAAGCTGGTGGTTATCGACCCCAGAAAAATCGAGCTAACGAAGTGGGCATCGCGCCACCTCCAGATAAACATCGGCACCGATATTCCGCTGTTCAACGCATTCGCCCATGTGATGATTAAGGAAGGTCTCTACAACCGGGAGTATGTCGAAAAACGTACCGAGGGCTTCGATGAACTGGCGAAGCATGTCGAGTTCTACACTCCCGAATATGCTGCCGAAGTATGCGGCGTTCCTGCCGAAGACATCATCGCCACCGCCCGTGAGTATGCCGCTGCCTCACCGAAGGCCGCCATCTGCTACACCCTGGGCATCACCGAGCACTCGTGCGGGTCACACAACGTTCAGTCGATAGCGAATCTTGGAATGCTCGGCGGGAACTTCGGTATGCCGAACGCCGGGGTGAACCCGCTGCGCGGGCAGAACAACGTGCAGGGGGCGTCCGATTCCGGTGCCCTGCCAACCGACCTGCCCGGCTACCAGAAAATCGAGCGGCCCGGTGTTCGTGAGAAGTTCGAGAAGGCATGGGGCGCCGACCTGCCGAAGCGACGTGGAATTACCAAGATAACCGCGATGGACCAGATGATTAGAGGTCGTGTACGCGGCGTGTACATCATGGGCGAAAACACCATAATTTCCGACCCCAACACGAACCATGCCCAGAAGGCGCTCGAAGCAGCTGAGTTCATGGTGGTTCAGGATATTTTTATGACCGATACGGCCAGGTTGGCCGACGTCGTTCTGCCGGCAGCATCGTTTGCCGAATCGGACGGTACATTCGCCAATAGCGAGCGTCGGGTTCAGCGGGTTCGGCCTGCCATAAAGCCGGTGGGTGAATCACGCACCGATGTCGATATTCTTCTTGATCTCATGAATCGCTTCGGAATAGATCAGCAGATGGAGTCGCCAAGCGACGTTTGGGACGAAATGCGCCAGTTGGCTCCTATTTTTACTGGCATCACTTACGAGCGGCTTGATGCAGAGGGCGGGATTCAGTGGCCGTGCCCGACCGAAGACCATCCTGGAACTGTCTTTTTGCACGAGGATCAAATGGAATCGGGCCTGCCGGGTTATTTTGCGCCAGTCGATCACATCCCCCCGGCTGAGCCGACCGATTCCGAGTACCCGCTCGTGCTAACGACCGGCAGGCGTCGCTCGACCTACCACACAGGGACCCAGACAGGTCGGGCCAGCGGGTTTGAACTTCTGGTGCCTTCCGAACTCGTCGAGGTCAATCCGCACGATGCCGACCAGATGGAACTTGTAGATGGGGAGATGATCGTGGTCAGGTCCAGGCGCGGGGTGGTCGAAGCGCCGGTCAAGATCACCGACAAATCGCCCCATGGCACGATTTTTATGAGTTTTGCCTTCCCGGAGTCGACCCAGACCAACCGGCTGACCTCCGATGCTTACGATTTCATCACGGAAACGCCTGAGTTCAAGGCCTGTGCGGTTCGCATTGAGAAGATCCCAGCTGCCACCCGCTCACCCCAATCATCTCCGGGAAGATGAGATAAAGACCGAACTTAGTTCTGCTGCGGACTCAT
>CAYLWG010000272.1:0-2611 GCA_964387235.1 uncultured Dehalococcoidales bacterium | reverse complement strand
CAATCATTTCGTTGGCAAAATTGCCGATGGCAATGCCGAGAGCATCGTCATTTCATACATGATGATCAGCATGGCGAACAGCGACAGGATCGGTTTACCGCCGGTCACCACGGGGTAGGCCAACTGTGTTACGGATGTCAGGAAGACCGCCAGCGTGAAGCCGATGATCGCCCCGAACGCCGGAAAGCGGAACAGGCGGTGTTGTGGCACATACTCGCCGAAAGCGCCCTCCGGGTAGGGGACGCCGGTCAACACGTCGAATGATCCGAGTTCAAAGCCAGCTTCCTTCAAACCGTCCATCGCGTCGGCGGCGGGTTCAGGCTGTTGGAACAGGCCAAGCATGCTACGCGTACTCATCAGAAAATCCTCTAGTCAGCTTCCCGAATAATGGCAGGCACCTTGGCCCGACCAATCATCACATCATCTGTAAATACCTGGCTCTCCTTCTGCTCGAACAACGGAACGAGCGGGAAGAATTTTGAGAACAAGAGCATGAGGAACGTAACCCATGCGAACGACCAGATGAATATCGTCCATTCGACAGCGCTCGGACGGTAGGCCTCCCACGTGTACACAAACGGAGTCCTGCGTGCCAGGCCCGGCACGATAATCAGGAACCGTTCCAGCCACATGCCAATGTTCACAAGAATCGAAGTCCAGAACATCAGAGCGATGTTAGTGCGAACCCGTTTGAACAGCCACATTGGCACCGGAATCAGGTACGCAGTGAACAGGAAAATGATGAACAGCATGTTCCAGGGCCACTGGAACATCTGCATCTCCCGCAGCGCAAGCTCAGGAGCATCCTGCCCGTAAACAGCAAATATCAGTTCAAGGAACGTGAAGCCGAGCCACCCGGTTGCGACAACGATAAGCAGACGCGCAAGGGCATCGAAATGCTCTGGTCGAATGAAATCGTCCCACTTCCACAGCCACCGCATCAGAGCCATCATCGTCACCACCGCCGAAACGCCAGAGTGAACGGCACCGATGACGAAGTAAGGGGCAAAAATGGTCGAGTGCCAGCCTTCAACTGCCGGAACAACGGCGAAGTCCCAGGAAACGATCGAGTGCACCGAAACGAAGATCGGCAGCATCAATGCCGAAAGTAGAATTCCGCCAATCGTCTGCATCTTCCATTGTCTGGGGTTACCCCTCCAGCCAAGGGCCAGAACGGTATACATCGCATTTCTCCAGCCGGTCGTGCGGTCTCGGAGGTTGCCAAGATCCGGCAACAGCGCCACGTACAGGAACAGTGTCGAACCCGTCAGGTATGTGCCAATAGCCACCGGGTCCATGATGAGCGGCGATCTGATGTTCGGGTAAATACCACGCCCGAAATCATAGGGCGTAATCCAGTAAGCAATACGCCACGGCCGACCAGCGTGAATCAACGGGAACACAAGAGCCGTCAACAGCGAAAACACCGTTAACAACTCGGCCGCTCTCGTTACCGGACGCCGCCACTCAGCCTGTGTCAGCCGAAGAATGGCCGAAATCATGATCCCAGCGTGTGAAATACCCACCCAGAAGATGAAAGTCGTTATGAATAGGCCCCAGTAGACAGGTCGGGATAAACCGGTGAGCCCCAGGCCCTTGTTGATCATCACCGCGATCAGAATCACGCCGAGGACCACCACTACTCCAAGGATGGAAACCGTTGGCGCCCACCATTTGGGCGTGTCTAACTGACCGTTGAGAAGCTTTCGGTTTGTATAGACCTGGTCTAGTGATCGTCGCTGTTGCATTTGTTTGTTAGGTACCTGTAGCTGTCAGAGCAGATTCGTTACTGAAATTAGTCCGGTTTCGCGACCAACGTAGCGTGGCCGCGGATGTACTTGACGGGCTTCGAAAGCAGGTTGAATTCCTGTACTTGCCACACCGAAAGCACGGGAATTACGCGGGTCATGAGTAGCACGATCAACGTAGCAAGAGATAACCCACCGGCCATGATCAGAATGTCAAAGACATCGGGATAGACCGTGTCAGGGATTGTCTTTAGCCACTTTTCGTGAATTTGATCGGGCGGGATTGACCACGCCGGAACAAAAATTCGGATGCGGTCGATAAACACTCCAACCAGTACAACGGCAGATCCAATGGCCATTCCGTTAACACTGCGACGGACTTTGTTCCAGATCAGGATCCACCACGGCACAAACCATATGAGTGCCACTGCAGCGATAAACACGTACATCATCGGGCCCCTGATGAAGAGATCCAGCCATGCGGTGTCGTTCGCCGACCGGCCATACCAGAACACGATGAACGATGAATAGAAGAAGTAAACCCAGAGCAGGGTTAGTGCAAATAGGAGGCGACCGAGCGACCAGAACGCGTCGAGGTGTACATACTTTTCGAGACGCATGTATCGCCGTGCCGCCCAGAGAGCGATAACAATAGCCGCCACACCCGCCTGCATCGACGAGATAGCGTGGTACATCGGGAAGATGGCGTCGCGCCACCCCGGCACCAGGCTCTGGCCGAAATCAGTTGTGATTAAGAAATTCACAAATACCAGGATCAGGAAATAGAACGTCCCGAACATTCCGATACGCATACGAATCGTTCGCCACTGTGCATCGGTGCCTACCCAGCCTCGTGCCAGCTT
>CAYLWG010000271.1:0-2615 GCA_964387235.1 uncultured Dehalococcoidales bacterium | reverse complement strand
AACACCACACACGCATACAAGGCCGCTTTGGCTGCCGTCCTTTTGAGTTCGGCCCGACCCCAGGATTTTCGTGTACTTCCAGCCCTAGCCCGTGTCCCAAACTGTGCCCGAACTCTTTTTCGTGCCCTGCCTCTTTGATGATATTTCTTGCGATGGCATCGCACTCTTCGCCAGTCATACCGGGTTCAATAATCGCAATTGCCGCAAGCTGGGCCGTCAGAACAATGTCGTACACACGCTTAATCTCATCGTCTGCCTCGCCCAGTACAACAGTGCGTGTCAGGTCAGAACAGTAGCCCTCGTAACGGGCACCGCAGTCGAAAACAATCGTCTGCCCCTCAACCAGTGGTGAATCGCTGGTCGCATGGTGAGGCCGCGCTGCGTTTGGCCCGACCGCAACTATCGTGTCGAAAGAAATCGATTCCGCACCCAGTTCCCTGACAGCTTTTTCGAATATCCAGGCTGCCTGCTTTTCAGTCATGCCGACAACAAGTTGCGAGACAGTCTGTTCGAACGCCTGATCGCCGATATCGATGGCACGCTGCAAAAGCCCCAACTCTTCGGGGTCCTTGTACGCACGGAGGTCAACTCCGATACCCGTGGTTGGCTTTAATTCGGGATCGGCATCGCCCTCTTTGAGCGCCTTCTTGAACCGTTCGATGGTGGCGACTGTCATATCGTCAGCCTCAAAGCCCAGTGTTTTTATGTTGAACTCGTTGACCAGTTTCGGCAGCCAGTCGGGTTTGCCGCCAATGCGGTCTACCCGCCACCCCGGAGCCTGTTGCGCCGCCATCTCCGTGTAGCGAAAATCGGTGCAGATAACCGCCTCGTTTTGGGTCACAAGCAGGTAACCAGCGCTGCTCGCAAACCCGGAAATATAGCGGCGGTTTTCACCGTTGCTCAGAAACAGCGCGTCCAGGTCATCTTTAGTAAGACGCTCACGGAGTTTTTGCACACGCGCAGGAAAACGAAATTCGCTCGATGACAAAATCGGTAAGGCTCCGTCAGAAAAACTAACTGTTGACGACCGACGCCAGGTGGTCGAGGGCGTAAATGTACCCGGCAGGGCCGAATCCTGCCATCTGCCCGATCGCCTTTGCAGCGAACACCGACTTTTGCCGGAACTCTTCGCGGGCATGGATGTTCGAGAGGTGAACCTCGATAAACGGCAAACCGGCATCCAGCAGCGCATCGAGTATCGAGTACCCGACCTGTGTCAGGGCACCCGCGTTGATAATCACTCCACTGGCCCCGGCCGAAGATTCTTGAATGAAATCGACTATCGAACCCTCGTGGTTCGACTGGAAAAAATTTATTTCGAGGTCGAGACTCGCAGCCTTCGCAGAAATATCGCTCTCAATATCGGCCAGCGTCATGGTGCCGTAAAGCGAACTGTCTCGCTTACCAAGGTTGTTCAGGTTCGGCCCGTTTATAACAAGAATCGTTGCTGGCAAATTGCGCCCCCATTGCGCTACTAAACGCGCCCCGCGTTACTTGAATGTCGAACTGTGATTTTTGCTGGCCTGACCTGTTTCGGCGGGGCAGACACCCTGTGCCAGCGAAACAAGCGTACTACGTTGTGGCGTCCGATTTCTTCGTGTCGGGCTCCAGATGTGCGCCCCTATTCGCCCGTGGGTGCGCCCCAAGATACACCCGGCGTGCCTGTTCGGTGGACACATGCGTGTAAATCTGAGTAGTGGCGGGGCTACTGTGACCCAGCAGGTCCTGAACAACACGCAGATCAGCCCCGCCATCCAGCAGGTGAGTGGCGAAACTATGGCGAATAGAGTGAGGGTGGAAATCGGGGTCGAGCCCGGCAGCCAGTGCGTACTTCTTCACGATCCGTTGAACCGAACGGGCCGACAGCCTGCCACCGGAAGTGTTCATCCAGACTGCCGCGTCGGACCGACGGCTTGCGAATTTCGGCCTGACGTCAGCAAGATACCTTTCCAGCCAGCGTACGCACTGATCGCCAATCAGAGTCACACGCGGCTTCGAGCCTTTGCCGATAACCCGAACTTCCTTTGACTTTAAATCAAGATCACTCAGATCTATCGCAGTCACCTCCGAAACACGTAGCCCCGCCGCATAAAGCAGTTCGAGCAGCGCACGATCCCTGATACCCCCGTCGGTGGCGACATTCGGCTCATCGAGCAACCGCTCTATCTCGAAACTCGAAGCAACGGTAGGCAGTCTTTTTTCGCGGCGTGGGCCGGTCACAAGATCAGAATGATCTATCTCAATCACGCCGGTCTGTCGCAAAAATTTGAAAAATGATTTCAGCGCAGAAAGTTTTCGCGACACGCTGCTCCGGGTGAATCCCAGCGATATTAACCAGGCAAGGTATCCGCGCAGGAACAGACGGTCGATTCGTGCGAGATCAGAAATATCCTGTTCACCGAGATAATTTATGAACGGAACCAGGTCGTTTATGTAATTACGGACAGTGTGATCGGCGAGCTGCCGCGTTGTGGCAATGTGGGCAGCATAGTCGCGGACCGGTGTCGAGTACTCCGTGCATTTGGCCTGGCGAAGGGCATCTTCCATTGCAGGCGACGGTAACCGACCAGAAGCGCCGGTGGCGATACCTGTCATCGTCGGGCCGCCTGCCATGC
>CAYLWG010000270.1:0-2628 GCA_964387235.1 uncultured Dehalococcoidales bacterium | reverse complement strand
GTACTCTGCCATCTTCGGGTTCCATCGCTTCGAAGGGTGGCCGAAATGCACCCCAGCAACGAAAAGCGAACGCAGGTCGAGAGGCGCCAGAGTCTCCTCTTGCCCAGAAATGTCAGGGGCAATCGGGGTGTTCTCTGATGTCGTCAATTACTCGCCTCTACTTCCGGCCCAACAGCTTTAGGACCGGCCTGGTTTGTGTTTTTTCGTCGCACACAACAAGACGCGGGGCCTGCCCGCGCCGAATCCGGTGCAACGAATCAGCGATCATTCTATCACAGGCTACCTTCGATTCCAGAGTGAATCTGCGTCCGGAACGCAGCCGATCTGTCAGGCGTTCTCGATTGGCGATAACCACCCGCACTGCACTGCCACGGAAGCGGCGTGCGCACGATTTCGGGTGTGTGTTTTATCCAAGATTTTCAGGACGTAATTTTTTATCGTCTGCTCGCCCAGTCCCACGATGCTGCCTATGTCTTTGCTCGATTCGCCACGGGCGATCAGTCCGAGGATTTCGGTCTCTCTATCGGTGAGAGGGTTTTGTGTGCCGTTTTCGTCCCTGCGTTCGGATTCTGGTTTCGATAGTTGGGCAAGTAAGACTTCAGATCCAGCATCGCTACTGGCAAGCTGCATCAACAACGGACTTCCGGTTGATTCAGCAAGCGCAGATATAGCATCTTCAATCGAGCTGGCATCGGCCGATAATGCAACGAACGCCCATGCTCCGGTCGTTGCAGCTTCCAGTAATTTCGCATCGGAAGGGGCATCGCCAAGGAACAACAGTTTCGGTGGTGTAATTTCGTCAAGGGCGCGGGTCTGGTCGGGATCTGGAGGCCGGTCGATAATCCGTACGTCCGCCTCTGCCGCATACCCGATACTCCCTTTAACAACGGAGTATTTTGCGTTGCGTCCGAGCAGGTTAAATGTCTTCCATTCAAGCTCGGTATCGGATATCGCGATATGAACTGTTATTCGCCGTGAACCCCACGGGCCAGAATCCTGACTGAGCGGGATGAGCAGGGGTTGTGTGTTGAGGTGCTTGAGAGACAATGAACTGCGGTTCTATTGCGTTTGACTGAACATGGCCAGCCAGATGCGAAGTGCCAAGTGTTAAAACTGGGCGCAAGTGCGAAGAAACGAGAAAGTTGACTGTTTGGCACGCGAGTGCAAACCACAACATAGTAGTTGTCGTATTAATCACCAACCAGTCGGCACAATTTCCTTACGCAATGTTCAACACATCCGGGCTATCGTGAATCGAACTGAGTAGAGTTGCATCGGATTAAGTGACCTTTCAGTCGAGTAAGCAAAATATGTCCAGATGTTTCCCCGAATCTCTGGGAAACTTGAGTACATTTTCAGCACCGTAAGGCACAAAAATCGTTCTCGCACAGACCGGTATGTGAACCACTTTCTATATGACTACTGCAAGCACTCAACTTTCACAGGATGAAATCGGTTTCAGCGTAAAGAACTTGCCTGTTCCGGCAGCCATCGCCGCGCTGGTGGCCGTCGTCGCGGTCGTTGCCGGACTGATCGTTGGGCCTGGCGCCAACGGGTTCATCGGGGGGGCACTGACATACTCGTCCGACAGTGCCGGCTTCCTGAGTAATATCGGCTCGTTCCTGCCGCTCGGTTTCGCCTTTGCAGCCGGGATGGTTGCAACGGTGAATCCCTGCGGGTTCGTGATGCTACCGGCCTTCCTCACGATGTATCTATCAGACCAGCAGGGTGATGCGACGCCTGATACCGATGGTTCCGGTCGGGGTGCGGTCGGCATCTCACGATCGTTGGTAAAAGCCCTTTATGTCAGTGCAGCGCTCGGTGCAGGCTTCGTACTCCTATTTGGTACGGTCGGGTTCGCTATATCGGCTGGGGCGCGGTCGTTCATCGTAATCTTCCCGTGGGTTGGTTTATCTCTGGGTTTCGTGATGGCCGCACTCGGCGCATACCTGTTCGCAGGCGGCAAGCTCTACACCGCCCGGGCACAGTCGGCAGCTTCAAAAATCGGCACGGCGTCCGATACCAGCGTCAAAGGCTACTTCTTGTTCGGCCTCTCTTACGCAATCGCTTCGCTAAGTTGCACACTGCCGATTTTTCTGGGCCTTATCAGCAGTTCGCTTGCTACCGGGGGGCTACTCCAGGCCACCGGACAGTTCCTCGCTTACGCTCTCGGGATGACCTTCATTATCACGATCCTCACAATCGGAATTGCAGTCTTCAAGGGTGCGATGGTGAACCAGGTCCGCCGGATGATGCCCTATGTTCAGCCGATCTCGGCCGGAGTGCTGATTCTTGTTGGCGGGTACCTAATTTTTTACTGGCTCACTGAAGGCGAAGTTTCACGCAATTTCGGTATCGGGTAGTTAGTTGGTGTTAGTCGCCGTGCGAGGGCGTTTAGCTCCGGGCGTGCAAGGCGCACTTGGTCGCGTATGCAGCTCCGCGGGGCACGCCAGAGCCTGTTAACGTCGCCTGAACCCATGCCCTGGCGGAGCAAAGCGTGATCTGCCGAAATGCGACCAAGTCGTCCGACGACGCCCGGAGCAAAACGGCCTCGGCACGCCCGGCGACTAACGCCTCCGCCCGGAGCAAAACGCCCTTACTCGAGCAGACCTTCTTGCGGAGTTGTCC
>CAYLWG010000269.1:0-2651 GCA_964387235.1 uncultured Dehalococcoidales bacterium | reverse complement strand
CCTATGTTTCCAGTGCGGGAAGTCGGCAGGCGCCCGGCCCGACATACCAGGACTGGGCGATCGTTGGGAATATGGTGATACTTTGCGACGGTCTCGATTCCGAACAGGCACTGATCAGATGCCGCTCACTGATCGATAATTTCATTCCGGGTGAAACAGAGGGATAGAAATCTGTCTCAAAACATTTTGGCAAATAGATGTGCCAGAGCGAATTTTTCCCTCACTCGCAACCCCATTGCACCGAAGCACCCGACACCCCAACGGAAGTTTTTTTCAGGTTAGTTCCTAAGACGAGCGGTGATACATCGTTTTCTGCGAAATTGGCGAAGGTCGGCCCGGTTGCGAGATTTTTGTTGCTGGGGAGTGGAACGAGTCCCCGCCCAAGAACCCTAGACTTCGCTCGGGACGCGTTGGTTTTGGGCGCACCTGCTTCCATATTGGAAGGCTCTTTTGGGGTGGTTTATCAGTCGGGTTCAGGCTTGCCAACCGAACTGCTCGACCGCCTGATCAGAGCCCAGAGCGGGCCTTCTTTTCGCGCTATAACCACCACCACACCCGCCGCGACCAGCACCAGAGCCGCCGATGTGACGCAATACTGGCACACGGCCTTTATCACGAACAATTCGACGGTCGTCAGGTAGATCGAGGCAAGCACACCGAGTGCCGTAACACCGGTTACCGTTAGTCTTCCGCGCAGATCGTCGACCGACGATTGGAAGGCATGCAGCGAGCCGAGCATGATCGTTGCGTAGGTAGCCATCCCGAATACCGAGACAGGGATCCCGAATATCTTCGACCATTTGCTGGTGAGTACCGTGTTGCAGCCGCCGAGACTACAGGCAGCTTCCGATTGTGCAAGTGCGATGGAGGTCAGGTAAGTGGTAATTGCCAACCCTGCGAGGCCGAGTGCAGCGACGAACAGCCACAAGCGTGAAGCCCGGCCTGCGCCGCCCATTAGTATCCCGCTTCTGCCAGGGCCTGCTCGATCTTCACCCGGTATTCGCTGTATGACCTGAGTCCGGACATCAATTCGCCGTTGATGAAAAGCGTCGGAGTCGAACTGACGCCCAGCGAATCACCGGCTTGCCTATCGGTGCGGACTTTCTCAAGATATTCGTTCGTGCTCATGCACTGGTTGTACTGTCCAACATCCAGGCCTACAAAATTGGCTATCGCCAGCAGGTTGTCGTCCGAAAACGCGCCCTGGCCTGATCCTGACAAATTGACGTAGACAGATTCCTTGTACTCCGGGAATCGACCCTGCTCCGCCGCGCATTCCGATGCCTCGGCTGCGCGCCAGGATTCGTCGCCAAGGAAGGGGAAGTGCCTGAACAAAATGTTTACGCGCCCGTTGTTTACGTACTCACGAATGATCTGTTGCCCTGGCCCGAGGGCGAATCTAGCGCAAACCGGTCACTGGAAATCAGCGAATTCCACCAGTGTCACCGGTGCGTTCGGATCACCGATTAGCAATCCACCAGACGTAAGCAGAGCCTCGTCTGCGGTTCCACTGTTGCTGCGTGGGATGGCAACGCCTGCGACGATCGCAATTGCGATGACCACGACGATAACTCCACCCCAGAGCATCCAGCTTTTCTGACCGTTCTCCTGCTTTTTCGTGGAGTCTTTGCGTCTGCGTTCTTTACGAGTGGTCACGGTTATCCTTGTGTCGGCCGAATATCGAAGGTCAATCAGCGGGGCTAACCACTTAGTCAGTCTCGATAGGCGGGCGAAGTATATTCATTTCTTAATGCTAACAAAACGTTGCGATTCAGGTCTTTCGGCCCGTGAATATCATGTGACGAATTCCGCCTTTGCCCTTGTGCGTGCTCACGCGGTGGCGGTCAGCCCGAAACCCGTTTCGGCGCATCCGACTCGGGAATTTTGGTTCGTCGTTGGCCGACCATATGGCGACTCGACCGCCGTTTTTTAAGGCGTGCCTGATCGATAAAAGGCCATGATCTGTGTACAACCAGCCGTTGCGTTCATCGACCAGCGGCGATGGGCCGTTGTCGACATCGAGCATGATGACATCGAACTCGTCATAAGAATTGCGGATTACATCCGCCACATCGCCCTGCACCAACTCGGTGCGTTTATCGTTTAGTGGGCTATCGGCGAATTTAGCGACTGGCCCTCGATTCCATTCGATGACTTCGGGAACAAGCTCGACCTGCACCGCCTTGCCGTCCTTAGGGAGCAGATCAAGCGCAGCGCGCAGTGTGTAGCCGAGGCCGAGACCACCGATCATCACTTTCGCACCCGGTTTGAGCTTCGTGCACACGATTCGTGCTAATTCGACTTCCGAGAAGTGCATGCGGGTTGACATCAGCGGCAGGTCGTCGGCCCTGATGATGTACTCGCCATCATGCTCGACAAGTTCCAGCCGTGTGCCGTCGGGCGAAACTGCCTCGCCAACTGTAATCCAAGGTTTCATGCCATTTAGTTTAAGAGATGCTGACGACTAACAGGGCCCCGTTCTTAGAAGTGCCAACAGCCCGTTTACCCGTTCTTAGAGGAGTCAACAGCCCGCATTCCCGAGCCTCCGCGAAACAACCTGATTTCCCGACTCCTGCGGAGGGACCTCGCGGGTTAAGAACTAGGGCTAATCGACAATTGATCAAAACCCGTACCGGATTGCAGCAGGGAGT
>CAYLWG010000268.1:0-2677 GCA_964387235.1 uncultured Dehalococcoidales bacterium | reverse complement strand
CCCTGTCTGTTTTTTTCTCGCGCGGTTTTTTCAGGTGCAGCGGCACTGCCTGCGGCATCGCATAACGGACCCCAGCGCATAGCATGTAGCGCAGACATGTGACATTGGTACTTGCAACAGGCCGCTGAGATGGGTCATTATTCCACGCATGAATGACATTAAGTACTGGGTTGCATTCCATCAGGTTTCCGGGTTGGGTCCGGCAACTTTCACGAAACTGGAAGCACGCTTTGGCGATTTAGAATCGGCGTGGCACGCACCTGTTTCCGATCTGATAGCTGCAGGGGTCAGACCCAAAGTTGCAGCTGAAACCGATCGGTTTCGCGATGAGAATGAACCCGACGAGGTGATAGAAAAACTGGACCGTCTGGGTATTCAAGCGGTTCACTTACGTCATCCCGAATACCCTGCCAGGCTCGCTGAAACACCTTCAGCTCCGAGTGTGATTTATCTGAAAGGTCAGATGAAACTGCTGGCGGCCGATGAACCTGCCATCGCTGTGATCGGTTCGCGGGATGCAACCCCGTACGGACTCGAAATGACCAGACGTCTTTCTTACGACCTGGCGAGAAAAGGCGTCACTGTCGTTTCGGGGCTGGCGCGGGGTATCGATTCAGCGGCCCACAGAGCAGCCCTTGAAGCCGGTGGTCGGACGATAGCAGTTCTTGGGTCGGGACTCGACCGGATATATCCGCAACGAAATATACCGATGGCAGAGAAGATCGTTCAGGACGGTGCCCTGCTAACGGAGTATCCGCCCGGGGTGAGCGCACTGCCTCAGCACTTCCCGCGGCGCAACCGGGTGATTAGCGGACTCTGCAGCGGTGTGCTCGTTGTTGAAGCGGCCTTCAAAAGCGGTGCGATGCTAACCGTGAACTGGGCGCTGGAGCAAAACCGGGATGTATTCGCTGTTCCGGGGAGTGCGTTGAGTGAAAAAAGCAAAGGCACCAACTGGCTCATTCAGCAGGGTGCGAAATTAACGGCTTCGGTCGATGACATTCTCGAGGAGTTGAGTACAGGCGAGAATTCACTTAGCAACCGGGTGCTGCGTCAGGTGTCTTCCGCCCCGACACCGGGTTCGGCGACGTCCATTACGGATAAAAATGTGTCAGATTCTGGCAATAATTCGCTTGACAGCCTCGCGCGTGATAAGAATGAATTAAGTATCGAGCAGCGCGTGCTTGGAATTCTCGAAAATACCGAGGGGCCAATGCACGTGGATGATATTACGAGAGCCCTTGGTGTTTCTGCATCGGCAGTTAGCTCGGTTCTCGTAATACTCGAATTGCGGGGCTCTGCCCGGCAGGTTGGCACGATGCAATTCACAGTGGATAAAGAGCGCCCGGTGATTTTGAGATGATCAAAGTCGCTTACGGGCAAGAGGTGTTGAACAGTTGGCGAAAACGTCTAAACGAGATCTGGTCATCGTCGAATCTCCGGCGAAGGCCCGAACTGTGGGCCGGTTTTTGGGCGATAAATATATTGTCAAAGCATCGATGGGACACGTTCGTGACCTACCACAGAAAACGCTGGGCATAGATGTCGGGAATGACTTCAAGCCCGAGTATGTGAACGTACGCGGCAGGGCAACGCTTATCGCCGAAATAAAGAAGGCTGCAAAACAGGCGGATTCTGTCTATCTAGCGACCGACCCGGACCGCGAAGGCGAAGCAATATCCTGGCACCTTGTTGAGGCAGCGGATCTTGGCAAGGTAAAAAACCTCAAGCGGGTCGTATTCCACGAGATCACCGATGCGGCTGTGGCGGAGGCCTTCGCCGACCCACGTGAAATCGACATGGACCTGGTGAACGCCCAGCAGGCGCGCCGGTTACTTGACCGCATCGTGGGCTACAAATTGAGCCCGGTGCTGTGGAGCAAAGTTAAGCGCGGACTTTCGGCGGGGAGAGTTCAGTCAGTTGCTCTGAGGATGATCGTCGATCGAGAACGTGAGATCGAGGCGTTCAAGCCAGTCGAATACTGGATCATCACAGTCGATCTCGAATCTGAGGCAATTGGCGGCACCCGCAGTCGCAAATTTAGTGCTGCGCTGAGTGTTGTCGCAGGCCAGAAGGGCAAGCCCGTTGTCGATAACGCGGCGACGGCAAGCGGGATAAAGAACGATCTCGAAGCGTCTACATATGTCGTTTCGAAGGTCACTCGAAAAGAGGCGAAGCAACGCCCACGGCCCCCTTTCACCACCAGCACACTTCAGCAGCAGGCTGCGCGTTCGTTCCGGTTCAGCGCACAGCGCACAATGCGCATCGCCCAGGACCTTTACGAAGGAATCGAACTCGGTAGCTCCGATCCCGTCGGACTGATCACTTACATGCGTACCGACTCGATGAACCTGGCTGCAAACGCGCTTGCAGAGGCCGAGGCCTTTATCAGGGCAACATACGGCCCCGAGTACACGTCCGGCCCGAAACGCTACAAGACGAAGAGCAAGTTGGCACAGGAAGCGCACGAAGCTGTAAGGCCAACTTCGGCCGACAACACCCCAGAAAAAGTAGCGCCGTTTCTTTCAAGTGAACAGCTACGGCTTTACACGCTGATCTGGAAACGGACGATCGCCAGCCAGATGACCGACGCTATTGTCGATAACACGGGTGTGGATATCGCTGCGACCGCGCCGAATGGCAACGTGCATACAGTTCGGGCGACGGGTTCTGTCATCAA
>CAYLWG010000267.1:2238-2712 GCA_964387235.1 uncultured Dehalococcoidales bacterium | reverse complement strand
CAAATCGCGAACCCGGAGACACTTATGAGACAGGCTCCCAAAGGAGAGGGGGTTACGAGACAGCCTCCAGGGGTCGGGAAATCGAGCTGTTACGTGTGGGGGCTGGAATGCGGGTTGTTACATCTGAGGCCGAGTAGGAGTTTTTAGTTGAAAGTATTGCTTGCTGGTGGAGCCGGAATGGTCGGCTCGTTCATTACGCCATATCTGAAAGAAAAGCACGAATTGCGTGTGCTTGACCTGGCCGAACCGCAACATGATGGTGTCGAGTTCGTGAAGGGATCGGTGATGGACCCTGAGGCCATCGAAAAAGCAGTCGACGGCATCGATGCGTTCATCTGGTTGGTGATGCGAAGTCCACAGGGAGGTTCGAGTACTGACCAGGATTTAAAAATCATTCGCGAAAACTACGAAGTCAACTGTCTCGGCCTGCACACGTTCCTCTGGTTGGCGCACGGCGCGGGCCTTACACGCGGT
>CAYLWG010000267.1:0-2215 GCA_964387235.1 uncultured Dehalococcoidales bacterium | reverse complement strand
GGTCTACACAAGCAGCTTGAGCGTTCATTTCCGCGGGCGCGATTACTACCGTGCCGAGGAAGAAATTCCGCTCGACACGCCGAGTGTTTATGGATTGAGCAAGGGTTTCGGCGAGGGTATTTGCCGGTATTTCGCTTCGTGGTTCGACATGAACATAATTTCCCTTCGCATCACAGGTCCGCGGTCACGCGAGGATTTCATCAGGGAGCGTAAGGACCCGATAACTGCCCGACCGGACGATTCGAAGCCGTTATTCGTGACGGATGAAGCCGATCTTGCGCGGGCCTATTTGGCTGCGCTGGAAAGTGTTCAGGTGGGCCATGGGCGGTTCGACCCGGTGTTCATCGCGGGAGACGAAAACGAAAAAGAACACAACCTTTCCAAAGCACGGCGTTTGCTTGGCTGGACACCCCAGTCTCATCTGGAACTGGGGGTCTGATGCGAATCGCCGTTATCGGCAGCGGCAGCGTCGGCACGGGTCTGGCGAGAGGCTGGGCGTCGGCAGGGCATTCGGTTGTCATCGGATCGCGTACGCCAGAGTCGGATCGGGTGAGAACGCTGGTAGCCAGTATCGGCAACGGAGTTGAGGCGGCGTCACTGCCGGATTCGGTGGCTGGTACAGATGTGATCGTGTTGGCTGTTCCGTGGAGTGCGGCCCAGAAGTCGATATCGCGCTTAGGCGATGTTTCAGGCCGGGTGTTTATCGATGCTTCGAACCCCTTTTCAGGTGGACTAAAACTGGATGTCGGTCACACGATGTCTGGTGGGGAGCAGGTCGCGGAATGGGCGTCAGGGGCAAGAGTCGTCAAGGCCCTTAACGTCGTTGACGCTCAATTTTTAGATGGCCGACAACTGGACGGGCGTCAGATTTCGATTCCGATTGCTGGTGACGATGCCGATGCGAAACAGGTCGCGTCAAAGCTGATTACCGAGCTTGGCTTTGACGTGGTCGATGCGGGGGCACTCGAATCATCAAGGCTTATCGAACCGTTGGCCCTGCTGATGATCCGGCTGTCGATGAAGAAGAGACTGGGAGCAGAAATAGGGTTCCGAGTGCTACGCGACTGACGCTCTGGCTTTTACGTGACGTTCTCGACGGGGGAATGTCGATGTGACTGACTCGTTCTGAATGCAGCCTAATGCAGGCAAGTCTGGCATTACAGGATTTCGCTCGATGGGCCACCGGCGTACTATTCGCCCACACCGGGAAGATTCCTTCCTAAAGCAATCTGGAGCTCGAACCGAAATGATCGTTGATGTTCACACACACCTCCCAAGTCACATAGATACCGTGCCGCCAGAAGAGATGACTTACGAGACGACGATGCGGTCGGGCGAGAAAGTTCAGCTCACCAACACGATCGATGACTATCTTCGCGATATGGGGCCGGTCGATAAGACATTTATTTTTGGGATAGCTCCACGGCCGTGGCGGCCCAACGAGCAGGTTCTTGGCGTTTCGGGCTGGCCCAGCAACCTGAACCACAACGATGTGGCTGCTGAAACCGCCAAACGTGCGCCAGACAAGATCATCCCGTTCATGTCGCTGCACCCGCTCGATCCGAACTGGGAGGATGAGTACGACCGCTGCGTTGGCGATCTGGGCTGCAAGGGAATTAAGCTGGGCCCAAATTATCAGGATTTCGACCCGACAGGCCCGGAGGCTTTTCGGTTGTTCGCACGCCTGGAGGCCGACAACATTCCGATTATTTTCCATCAGGGAACTTCGGCAATGACCGAGGCACCGCTGACATACGCACACCCTCTTACTACGGAGAAGGTCGCACTGGCCTTCCCGAAGCTGACGATGGTGCTGGCACATCTGGCGCATCCGTGGCAGGTCGATTGCATGGCAGTGGTTCGCAAGCACCCGAACGTGTGGGCCGATGTTTCGGCGCAGTTTTACCGCCCGTATTCGTTCTGGCAGGGCATGCGATATTTTCACGAGTGGGGTGTGACGCAGAAGATTCTTTTTGCTTCCGACTGGCCGGTGACGAAGCCGCAGGACAACATGGATCACCTGCGAGGTCTGGCGAAGTTCGCGAAAGACCACCACCTGCCTTCGATACCGGAAGATGAGATCGAGGGCATTATCCACAGGGACAGTGTCGAAATTCTTGGAGTGGGTTAGCGATTGGCACTCGGCTGGCAGGTCAGGTATTAACCCGCGAGGTCCCTCCGCAGGGAGCCTGTCTCATTGTGTGTGTTTTGCGGA
>CAYLWG010000266.1:0-2732 GCA_964387235.1 uncultured Dehalococcoidales bacterium | reverse complement strand
ACTCGACCTCTTTCGCGAAGGCCGGCTCGAAATACGAGATGCCGGGTGTATTGATACCCAGTGAAGGTGTCGTAAGTCCCTGGTGCGCGCCGCCTTCGGTGCTAAGAGAAATACCCGATGGCGTTGCCACAAGGATGAATCTTGATTCTTGATACAGACCGTTTATCAGCGCGTCGGTCGCACGGGCAATAAACGGGTCGTACACCGTGCCGATCGGCACAAGTCGCTTGCCCGACATCCGGTCAGAAAGTCCAAGCTGGGCCAACAGCAGGAACATGTTCATCTCGCTCAGGCCGAGCTCGATATGGCGTCCGTCCGGCCTCTCGATCCATTTCAACGTTCGCTCGCCAAAGCCCAGATAATCGAGTTCCTCCTGCTTCGACCACACAGCCACCCGGTTGATCCACGATGCGACGCCCGTCGATGTCGCAACATCGGCCGATGCCGTCACGATGCGGCTGGCCGATTCGGGCGATGTGCGGTCCAGCTCCACCAGCATTCGTCCGAACGCGTCTTGGGTCGAAGTGATATTTGGGATTGAGAGTTGAGTTTCGTTGAATATCAGCGGAGGCTCGGGCTTGACGGCGCGTTTTTCGGATCGGGTCGCGGCGCTGGCGATGTACTTCTGTTCGGGCGTTCCCGGTGTGAAACGTGCCCACGGGTTTTCGACGTCCTGACCCGTTAGTTCTGCAAATCGACTGAACTGCTCGGATGTCAGTACTGCTGCATGATTGCGCGGGTCGGCAGCGCTCTGGAGGCCCCAGCCCTTTACGGTGTAAGCAAATACGGCGGTTGGCCCTGACGTTTCAGATGCCTGGTTCAGCAATCTGACCAGATATCCGACGTCATGGCCGCCAAGATTCGTGATCCGTTCGTAAAGTTCCGTGTCGTTGGAATCGCCGATACACTTTTCGATATCGCTCCGGCCCAGTTCGGCACCATCGAGCAGCCTTGCGCGAATCTGCCCTTCACCCGCCACCAGCAGGCCCTGATACTCCTCGTTCGACATATCGTCGATGCGTGTGCGCAGGGCTTCACCACCGGGGCGCTCCATCAGTTCCGTAAGCCGATCGCCGTAATTGGCGACAAAAACTGTCCAGCCGTTTGCCGTGAGCATGTCCATAAACTGCCGCACGCGAATGCCGGGAACGACGCGGTCGAGACTCTGGCGGTTGACGTCGACTATCCATGTACAGCGGTCGAGCCCCGAAAGCGCCGGTTCGATTACCGCCTCCCACATCGAACCTTCATCCAGCTCTGCATCACCAAGATGAGCGTAGAAACGTCCGGATGTCGGCTGAAGTCCGTGCGTGTCAAGATAATCACGCGTCAGTGCCCCGAAAGCCGCGGCAGGGCCAGCAAGCCCGACAGACCCGGTCGAAAAATCTACCTGTTCGGGGTCCTTTGTACGGCTCGGGTATGCCTGCAACCCTCCGAAGGCGCGGAACTTTTCAAGATACGATTCATCAAGATTCCCTAGCAGGTACTGGATGGCGTGAAATACGGGCGAGGCGTGGGGTTTGATGGCTATACGATCTTCGCTTTTAAGCACCTCGAAGAAGAGGGCCGTCAGGATGGCGACCGATGATGCGGACGACGATTGGTGACCGCCTACCTTGGTGCCGTCGGTGTTGGGCCGGACATTGTTGGCATGGTTGACGATGGCTGTCGCCAGCCATAAAACCCTGTCGCGCACACTGGCGCGCACGCCGGATCGTGCCTGATCGATACTCGGTGTGACTATCCTGACCATGAAATCATGCCAATCTTTGATAATAAGTAGTCCCGCGATCGTGCAGTCATAGTAATGGAAGGTTAGGGGCGAGACGAGATGGGTGGGATGGGAGCAGTCCTCGTCTCAAGGAGAGAGCATCCCGCTGTACCTGCCTATCGATGCTGGTCTGGTAGATTTCCGACGTTAATCACTCGGTGTGCGCCGCGTATTCGGGCGGCAGCAGGAAACCCTGTGGGCAATCGGGGCGTTAATTACATATAACACCCTGAACTTGAAGAAGTGCTGAAATCTCGATATGACGCACATCCGCCAGGTTCTCAGAAAACCTGCTCTACACGTAATCGTTTCGTAACGAAGTGCATCAAATACTTAACTAGATACCAAACGAATATGGCTTTTATTAGCTATCGCAATAATTTTGATCAGTTCTCATAAGGTCGGTTGATCCCCGACTAAAAAATCCTCCGAAGCAGGCCCGGGCATTATGTCCGGGTCTTTGCTTTAACCCGGCTTGTCGTTTGGTTCGGCCTGTGAACTGCCTTCCGGTCAGCCTGTTTTTTGTTGCCTCATGCGAAGCCGTATGAATCGATTTTTTTGGAACGGTTCCTGCCTTGAACATATGGCCTTGCAGTAAATAACGGTTATTCAGGACGACCTGAGCAATTGAGTGGGCATAATGTCGATGCGATTTTTCCTGATCCTGCCCCCTACGTTTCTGAACTCTTCCCTGGTCATCTTTCTCGGTTCTCTGGCACGTCCTTATCACCAATAAGTGGAACTGATTTGCGTTAGTTTGCGTTACAGGGCAAGGTTCGCGTTGTAGTCTGAATCTTCTTCGACCGACCAGTGATATTTCGGCTATACAGACTCCTGAGAAAAAACGTACCCACCACATGAGAAGCACTCAACTCTTCGGAAAAACACTCCGGCAGGCACCGGCCGACGCTGAAAACATCAGCCACAAGCTGCTGACCCGCGCCGGGTTCATCCAGCAGAT
>CAYLWG010000265.1:0-2746 GCA_964387235.1 uncultured Dehalococcoidales bacterium | reverse complement strand
ATTATGTGAAAATCGAACCACGTATTCACGGTGAGGCGAGGTAGTACCTTTTCCCAAAACTTTTTATCCGACGGGCCCTCTACCAGTACCCCGTATTTCATGGTGTGGCACCAAGAACACCTTGAGTCCACAACTCACCGAGGGAGAAATTTTTCCTGAAACGATCAATATCTGCCAAGTCGGACGCTTTATGCAAAATCGTCTCACCGTTAACTTCCTCGCACAGGATTACGGATTCAGGTTCCACAAAATCTAGAAAATCTGGATTATGAGTAGTTACGAAAATCTGTGTTTTGCGTGATGCCTCAATCAGCACCTCCGTCACTTGCTCCATGACGTGCGGATGCAGACCAATTTCGGGCTCTTCGATGGCGACTACTTGAGCGTTGCGCACTGCCAATTCTGCTATCACCAGAATTGTCAATATTCGGATGGTTCCCGCCGAAATCGCCCTCGGCGGGTATTTCGTCTCAGATTTTCCCTCTGAAATCTCAAATCCACGCTTGCTGTCGAAGGACAATTTCACGGTTTCCCATGATTCGAACCCAGGTACGATATTTCTCATCCTCATTTCGACTGAACGTTTTGCATCGAGATTTTCAGGTTCTTCCAGTCTCTTGAGCATTGCTGCCAGATTACTGCCGTCCTTTTCCAACTCTAAATTCGGAGACTCCATTGAAGGCGTGCGAGCAACATCAGGATCTATTTCGTAGAAACGCCAAGAAGTAATTAACCTTTGAATTAGTGCTGTGGGAAGAGAAAAAAAAGCACCTCCAATCGCGAGTTTTGCTGGATCTTGCCCGGCAATGGATCGTCGCTCTACTGCGATTTCACCTTTCGGTGTTTTTTTTCCAAAAGGATCTCGAATAACGACCTCAGATTCATCGCGTCGTAACCAAAATTTTCTAATTGGCAGTGTATTTACCCGGATCTTTGCTTCAAGGTATTCCGATATAACGCGGGGAGATTTCGTTTCCGTTCCTGGATCGAGAACAAACTCGTATGAGAATGTAGGTATATTTATAAGGATCGACTCATCAGTTTCTGATGAGCCCCTTATATCGAACTTGACGTTTTTGGGCTGACCGCTTTTTATTGCAATTCTGATTCGTGGCTCTTCACCAGCTTCTCGGAGCACAGTGTTAGAAATTTGAAGCCCGCCGCCTAATTTCGCTACAGCAGTGTCTGCACCGTGTTTTACTGCTTCACTCATGAATTCTAGCGCCTGTAGAAAGTTACTCTTGCCTGACGCGTTAGCACCGACAATGACATTCAAGTCGCTGAGATCGATGGTCACACCAGGATTGCCAAAGCTTTTGAAACCTGAAATTGTTATTTGCCGAATCATCTAGCAAATCGTCTCCTGTCCATCCATTGCGGACAATTCAATTATGGTGGTGTAGAGCATGTCCAATGTGTTGGCCGCTAGGCGTGATGATACCTGCCTGACCTGCACGAGGTAGATTGAAGAATGCTCTTGTATTGAGAACAACGCATCATGAATCATCGTGATCGCGCGGCCTCGCCGACTATCGAGCCTCCCGTAACGTTTGTTTTCGGGCCTGGGTTCGGGCTGATAGCGAGTAGATGTCGATAAAGCCGGTGGCTGATTCGTGATCGAACGAGTCGGTGGTCGAATAGGTCGCCAGATCGAAGTCGTACAGCGAGAACGGCGAGCGACGGCCAACGACCACACACGATCCTTTGTGCAGACGGAGCCTGACATCGCCGGTCGAGTATTCGTGAACGCTGTCCATGAAAGCTGCGATGTTTGTACGCAATTCGGTGAACCAGCGGCCATCGTAGACCATATCGGAGTAAATCTGCGACAGGGTTGACTTCACGCGCTGCTGCTCGCGGGACATCGTCGAAGTTTCAAGCGCCTTCAGTGCCGTGTGCAACACGATTGCGGCGGGGGTTTCGTATACCTCGCGTGACTTGATGCCGACGAGGCGGTTTTCTATGTGGTCGATGCGGCCGACTCCGTGTTCGCCCGCGAGATCGTTCAGAATCTCGATTAGCTTTACGCCGGAAACGGCCTTGCCATCAACTGAAACAGGAATTCCCTTCTCGAAACCGATAGATACTTCGACTGGCGCATCGGGGGTTTCGTCGATTGGCTTTGTCCACGAGTACGCATCTTCAGGCGGCTCGACCCAGGTATCTTCGAGATCTTCACCTTCGATGGCCTGGCCCCACAAATTACGGTCGATTGAGTAGACGCGCTGGTCGCTGCCGACCTCGCGCAGATCGAGACCGGCCTTTGCTGCGTACAGTTTTTCCTCGTCGCGGGTCATTCCCCACTCGCGTGCCGGTGCAATGATGCGGAGCGGGTCGCCATGGGCTGCGAGTGTCATGATTCCGGAGTCGAAGCGCACCTGGTCGTTGCCTTTGCCGGTGCAGCCGTGGGCGACCGCGGACGCTCCGACCTGACGGGCGGCTTCGACCAGTTTCTTTGCCATGAGCGGGCGACCGAGCGCTGTCGAAAGTGCGTAAACGCCTTCGTACATTGCCCCGGCCTTCAGGCCCGGGAACACATATTCGTTCACGAACTCGTCTCGAACGTCCCAGACGAGCGATTCAATGGCACCCGCCTGTACAGCCCGTTCTCTCACGCCAACGAGTTCTGGGCCTGCGCCGAGATCGACAGTGAGAGTTACGACGTCCATGTCGTACCGCTCACGGATCCAAACTGCCGAGATTGTCGAGTCCATGCCCCCGCTATAAGCGAGGACGCACTTTTCCC
>CAYLWG010000264.1:0-2793 GCA_964387235.1 uncultured Dehalococcoidales bacterium | reverse complement strand
AAAACCACGCTGTAAATAAGAAACGTGTTGAGTACGCCAAACCGTTCGATCAGGTTGCCCCAGTCGCCCGCAAGCTGAACCCACAACAACGCGCCGAAGCCAAACCCCGCCACAGCGAAGCCGGTCATCAGTCCCTTTTTGTCCGGGAACCAGCGCACACCCACCGCAATCGGAACCACGTACGCAAGCCCTATTCCGGCACCGCCCAGCACCCCAATGCATAACACCTGAACCCAGAATTGCTGCCCGAACAGCCCCGCCAGGCCATACCCCGTTGCAAGCAGCAGGCCGCCAGTTATAGCGACGGGCCTCGGCCCCACAGCCGTCATCGCCCTACCCGAAACAAGCATCATCGCGGCGAAAGACGCCAGCCCAACAGAGAATATCCACTGGGTCTGGGTCACCGAAAAGCCGAACTCGCCGCCTGCATCGGTCAATTCACCCGTGAACACGCCCCAGGCGTAGATGGCACCAAGTGACATCTGTATGAGAATCGCCCCGAGCGCCACCAGCCAGCGATGTCGCACGAGAAGGCCCGATTCGACCGTTTCGATGACATCGGCCATCGGTCGGCGGTGCTCCCATCCGTCTATGGCGGTCTTGAGGTTCATCCGGGCTCCCATACGTCAATTCGACTTGTCGTCGGCCCGCTGGCAAATTGGTCGTGGGCCGTCGGGTTAAACGAACTCACACATCGACTATGTAATCAATTTTTTCACGGGAGCGTCGTGAAGATAAGCGACACGCGTGTGGTGTTTGTGATATTTCTCACAAAGTGTGATGCGAGTGTGCCGGGAGCGGTATTTTTAGGTTCGATACCACGAGGCAGGGCGAGTTGCCTTGACCGCGCGAGCAGGCTCAACTGGTGAGGTGGTACAGATGCGGTGCGGTGGCGGTGTGACTACGTTCTGACTGAAGACCGAGCCAGCTATTCAGCCCACACACACTCGTTATCTCAGGAAATATGGCAGCGCCACTCACCCTGCCCAGTCACCGTATAGCGGGTACTGGCTGGCTATGATTTCTATGTAGGCTGGCTGGTTTGAACGGTTGGCTGCAAAGGCACGTTCCAGGGCTGGAATGATCTCTGAAGGCTCCGTCACGCGTTCTGCCTGCCAGCCAATATTTTCGATCGCCGCCGTCATGTTAATTGCTTCGGGCCCAAGCACATCGAACGTAAACGGGTCGTGACCCTCACCCCAGAAGCCGGGGCCATACCCGGAGAAACCACCATTGTTGATGTGGACGATCGTCAGGCCAATTTTCAGCCGGGTCAGCACCTCGAAGTTGCCGAGCATGTAACTGAGGGCCGCATCGCCGATAACCGCAACGCACTGGCGGTCGGGATGTGCGAGCTTCGCAGCCGTAACGACCGGAAAGCTGAAGCCGAGCGACGATACGTTGCCCCAGCCAAGAAATCCCCGTGGAATAAGCGTTTCGTAGACCGTACTCAACTGATCACGGGTATTACCTGATTCGTGGGTCACGAACGATTTCTCGCGGTCGAGAGTCTTTTCCAGGTCACCGTACACGCGGTACGGGTTAATCGGTTTTTCGTCGGAGACCATCACCTTGCGGTACTGTGCCATTGCGCCATCGGAAACGGCCTTCACTTCGGCGGTCACATCGGGTCTTTTACTTGAAGGATCTCCAAGTTCGGCCACCAGCGCCAGCAACGTTTCCCGCGCGTCGCCAATAATTGCATGGGCAGTCGGGTAAATCCGGTTGATGTCGTATTCGTCGATATTGCACTGGATGATCGTCTTGTTCGTGGCGTCGGGAACACCGTGTCCGAACCGACCGGGCGAAAGGCTCGCACCGATGGCGAAAACCAGGTCGGCTTCGTTCATGTACTTCACCACATGGTCGCCCCGCACCCCCACAGAAAGCGAGTGATTTTCGGGGAACGCTCCTTTGGCCTTTAGTGTAGTTACGACCGGCATATTGGCTTTTTCAGCGAAGGCTCGAAGTTCGCTGGTGGCGTTCGCGTAAAGCACTCCTTCGCCCACGAACAACACAGGTTTTTTCGCCGAGTTAAGCGCGCCAATAGCTGCCGTGACATCTTCAGGGTCGGGAAGCGATTTCCATCCTTTGGGAGATACGTAGGGATCGACCGTCTCATCGTAGGTTGCGCTCGCATCCGGGATTCCCAGTACAACAGGCCCGGGGCGACCTGTTCGCAGCATGGTGTAGGCGCGCCGCATGTATTCCGGCACACGTTCTGGCTTATCGATGTAGCCGTACCATTTCGACACTCCGCGTAGAGTTGCGGCCTGATCCCAGCGGGTGTTCTCGCCAGCACCGACGGGCACGGCATCGACAATGCAGAGCACGGGTGAATTGTCTTCGTAGGCCTGGGCGATGCCGGAGTAGGCGACCTGGGCGCCTGCCCCGTTGATGCCACCCGAGAAGGTACAGACGCCGATTTTGTTGCCGTTGTTGATTCTCGAATATGCGTCGGCCACAGAAACTGCGTAGCGGTCGTCACGCATCATCAACAGCTTCAGGCCTTCTCGACCAAAGGCGTTGTTGACCTTGCTGACCGGAAATGTGGATACCCACGGCACGTTTTCGGCCTTGAGAATTCTCGCGATGCCAGTCGCAACGTCGATGGTCATGTGTTTTTTCCTCTGGGAGTGTTCAGCCGGGCGCGCAGGGAATACGCCAATCGAGTGAACGGTTTAAATCGCTGGTATCGGCGGGATTGTAACCGGAACATGGGTTACTGTGGGGCTATGTCGGGCAGCTTAGAGCCGTTCGACGTTCTCGTTGACCGGGTTTATTACTCAGTTG
>CAYLWG010000263.1:0-2793 GCA_964387235.1 uncultured Dehalococcoidales bacterium | reverse complement strand
TTCCTTGCGAACAACAGCATTTACTTTCGCACTGTCGCCAAGGAGTTCTTCAAGCTGCGCTACGAGAGTTAGCAGTTCGTTGAATTCGGTTTCGATCTTTTCTCGTTCGAGCGCAGCCAGGCGTCGTAGCTGCATATCGAGAATGGCCTGAGCCTGAATCTCCGATAGGTCGAACTCGGCCCGCAGATTAACGCGGGCGTCCGCTACGTCGGCCGATGCCCTTATCAACGCGATAACACGATCCAGATTATCGATGGCAATTCGCAGACCGGCCAGCACATGCAACCGCGCGTTGGCTTTTTTCAAATCGAACTCGGCACGTCGGCGAACGACTTCCACACGGAAATCCAAATAGTGGCGGAGCGCCTGTTTCAGAGTCAACACTTTCGGCGAACCACCGACCAGTGCGATGAAGTTGACCGAGAACGAAGTGCGCAGGTTCGTGTGCTTGTAAAGGTTGTTTAGCACAACGGCTACGTGGGCGCCACGGCGCAATTCGAGGACGACCCTCATGCCTTTGCGGTCGGATTCATCACGAACTTCGCTAATACCTTCGACCTTGCGAGATTTCACGAGATCGGCGATCTTCGCGACGAGGTTGGCCTTGTTGACCTGGAAAGGAATTTCAGTGAAGACGATGCGTTTTCGTTCCTGACGCTGCATTTCTTCGATGTTGTGAGTGGCCTGAACAATGATCCGGCCGCGGCCCGAGACGTAGGCGTTACGGATACCTTCCATGCCCCAAATATGGGCGCCGGTCGGGAAATCAGGGCCTTTAACGAACTGCATCAAGTCATCGACCGAAGCATCGGGGTGTCCGATCAAATGGACAATCGCGTCACAGATCTCTCCAACGTTGTGCGGAGGTATGTTGGTGGCCATTCCAACCGCAATTCCCGAAGCTCCGTTTACCAGCAGGGCGGGCAAACGGGCAGGAAGCACTTTCGGTTCCTTCAGCGACTGGTCGAAGTTCTCACCCCAATCGACGGTGTCGCGGTCGATATCACTCAGCATCATCTCCGTTATCGAAGAAAGCCGACATTCTGTGTATCGCATTGCTGCGGGCGGGTCGCCGTCTACAGAGCCGTAGTTGCCCTGCCCATCGACAAGCGGGTAACGCAGCGAAAACGTCTGGGCCATTCGTACCTGTGCGTCGTATACCGACTGGTCGCCGTGCGGGTGGTATTTGCCAAGCACTTCTCCGACAAGTCGAGCGCTTTTCTTGTACGCAGAATTCGGGCGCATGCCCTGGTCGTGCATCGCATACAGAATCCGGCGTTGGACGGGCTTAAGCCCATCACGTACATCAGGGAGCGCCCGTGACACGATGACGCTCATCGCGTAGTCCAGATAGGACGTTTTCATCTCGTCTTCGATACGAATTGGTTTGATCTTGCCGAGATCGCTACTGACCATAAATTTCTCCGGCTAATTGATAGCGCTTAACTCTGGACGCGCTAAACGTGCGCGCAGAACGAAAGATAATGCTTCAACACTACGCTTCCCCGCCTGCACGCGCAACGAGCGCGGGCGCCCGCGAGACAGTTCAGGAATGCGGCGTTACTGCTGGCTACGCTCGACAAGGGCGAGCAGCAGGCTATCGAACCCTTTCGGTGTGCGGTCGGTCAGGTGGGCGGGCCACTGCACTCCGATCAGCCAACTATGCCCCGGCTGCTCTATCGCCTCAACTACCTGATCCTCTGCATAGACCGACGACAGCAACCCGTCGGCCACCTGTCCGGGCATAAGAGCGTGGGTGTGGGCCGATGGAATTGTTACCCAACCCGATCCGGCGATGGTGTACGAAACCTTGCCGCCCGGAGCAATAAATACCGGGTGCTTCACCTGTTGGGCTGCCGTGTTCTGATGAGGATCTCCATGCCCTTCGACTCGTACAGGTGGCTGCCCACCGAGCGCAACGTTCAGGGCGTGCATACCCCAGCCAATGCCAAGCACCGGAAATTTGCCATCGATGGCGGCTAGCAGTACTTCTGGTACGGATTCCGATTCGCCGAACGCGCCGCTACCGGCTACCAGCAGACCACCGATATTCGCAGGGAGTTCGGCCGTCTGGGCCTTACAGATAACCGCCTGCCCGCCACCGTGTTCAATTGCGTGAATAAACGGCTGCTCGGCTTCACCGGGCTGGACCAGTAGAGCTACACGCGGATCTTTACTCATCGCTGGGCGTGCCTTCGTTCTTATTGCGGGACGGGAAAACTACAGCAGGTTCGGTCATGGAATATCCGCGGTTCCGCGGTTTGTCGCTAAAGATGTCCATGTCCCTCCTGAGTTTGCGGAATGGGCCGTAAGCGCAAGGCCCGTTGTAGCCACACTCGGCCACGGTGACAGGCCAAGATGACCGGGCTAAAACGGTATGCCCCAGAGGCCCATCCATTCCGTAAGAGACTTTTCCACCGCGAGGCCATGCTTGCGCAGGTCGTGGCCGAGCCTGGCTTCGGTAGGCCTGTCGCGGTCACCCTCGCTCTCGCCAGTCGGGACGAACGGGTAAAAGGCTTTGCGGTCGTACCTGTAAATCCAGTAGGTACGCAGGCCCGACCGGTATGTGTTGTCTTCGACCGTGCCGGTGAAGTACAACTCGAACACTGCAGCCAGCAGACTGTCGCCAGCACCGTTGGCTCCTATGGCGTTGCCTACGGTATAGACGCTCGAAACCAGGTCGGGGAAATTCCCATCATCGAGAACGACCCACCGCATGCCACGGTCGTCATCCTTGATCTCGAATGCCGTCTTAGTGGCACCATCACCCTGGTAAAGCACCGTGTTCAGTTC
>CAYLWG010000262.1:0-2889 GCA_964387235.1 uncultured Dehalococcoidales bacterium | reverse complement strand
CGAGCATGTCTTCCATAAGAGAATTGAGTCTGTGACTGTTCCGCTTAATGACATCAAGATGCTCAAGATTTACGTTGGAAAGGGTTCCATCGTTATTCTTGCTCAAAATATCGGCGAACGCGATCACCGCCGTCAGTGGCGTTTTTAGCTCGTGCGAGACCGTCGAGAAAAATTCATTCCGCTGTCGGTCGATTTCCAGCAATTGTTCGTTCTGTGCATCCAGCTCGCGTCGGGATTCCCGGTCCCTCTCGGCCTGGATTCGTTCTGTGATGTCCCTTCTGATACCAACGAACCTGACGATTGCCCCATCCTCGCCGAAAACCGGGGTCACTGATGTCTCGACCTGGTATTCGGTTCCATCTTTTTTCAAGCTGGAGATAGTTGCCCGCCATGTTTTGCCCTGCCTCACCTGGTCCCACATCCCGTCGTAAGCGTTAATGGAATCTTTGGCTGAACGCAGAAGTGGTGTCTTTTTACCAACCACTTCTTCTCTCGAATAACCCGTTTCTTTTACAAACGCCTCATTCACGTACTCGATCGTAGTATCTGGATTCAAGATAATCATTGCGTCACCGGCAGCTTCCAGCGCCGCTGCCTGCGTCCGTAGCTCCGATACTGCGTCCTCCAACTGTCGATACTGGGTGGCCGTCGCGATTGCACCTGCGATCTGGGCGCCGATCTGTTTCGCCAGTTCGATCTCCCGCTCCCCATAGGCGCTATGTGAGACGGATCGGAAATTCAGTGAGCCGATGCCGCGGCCCTGCCAGATCAGCGGTACCAGCAGGATTGAATTCAAGCCCGCGCGTATGCACATTTTTTCGACCGGAACATTTTCGGCCCGGGCCGCGTAATCGCTCCCGTTTTCAACAAGAATGTCCTGATCGACTATCACGGCGCGCTGAAGCGCGTTTTCATCCATCAGGTATGAATCACCGGCAACGCCATCACCAACCATGATTCCGTCGACGAGCAAATCGGTTACTTCTGTTGTGTCTTCGTTTGTCACAGTGATTACGATTCGGTCGAAAGGAACGAGTGCCCGCGCCTGCTCCACGAACGCAGACAGTACTTCATCGAAATTAAGGGCGGAACTTACTATCCGGCCGATTTCGGCAATCCTCGCCTGATTTTCCGCAAGTCGTTGGCGTTCCGACGATTCCCGTTCGAGTAGTGAGTAATGATTTGATGAAGCTACGGCACCGGCTATCTGCGCACTGATCTGTCGTGCAAGTTCAACTTCATGATCTCCATACGGAGCTGACTGTCGGGAGCGGAAAGCGAGCGTACCAACTACGGCACCCTGCCAGGTGAGTGGGGCCATCAGAAGAGATTTAAGTCCTGCTTCATAGCGAGTTAACTCGGAAGGAGAGTCCTTAACGATCTCTGCGAACTCAACTTCGTTTGCGACAAGCACGGTGTTACTTGCGATTACGTCTTCTTTAATTCCATCGGCAATGGGGTACTTCTTGTTGGCAAGGCCATCTGATGCTGTATCGCCATGAACAAACGTATCGGTGACGGCAAGCCCGTCGAGGTTGATAACTGAGATCACCAGCCGGTCGAACGGAACCAATTCCATAGCCTGTTCCGCAAACGCAGTGAACACTTCGTCCAGGTCCAGCGTTGAACTGACAATTCGGCCAATTTTTGCGATGCGGGTCTGCTCGTCGGCGAGTCGCTCACGTTCAGAAGACCGACGCTCGAGTTCTGCGTATTGCAGTCCTGTAGCTATCACCCCGGCTATCTGAGATGCTATCTGACTGGCAAGTGCCATCTCGTGATCGTGATACGGGTCGGCTGCTCGGGATCGGAATACAAGCGTACCGACGAGGCTTCCCCGCAGGACGACAGGCACGAACATTGCCGAGCGCAATCCCAGCGCAATCCGCACACGATTATCGTCGTCGGCATCGGTTTCCGCCAGGCGGGCAAGTAGTTCTGCGTTGGCGGCGAAAACCTGGTGATTCTCGTACACCGGCTTCGGAAGTACGCTTTCTTCGATAGTGCGTGGTCCAGTTAAATTGAATTCTTTTAACTGATATCCAGTGACATGGGCATCCGTTATCAGCTCTGATTGCGGGTCAATAGTCGCTATGGATAACCGGTCGAATGGAACGAGTTCGCGGGCCTGTCGGGCGAATGCAGCAAACACGTCGTCCATGTTCAGCGTCGAACTAACGATTCGGCCGATTTCAGCAATTCGAGATTGCTCCAGGGCAATAGATTTGTACTGCTCAGGGCCAGCCCCCAAGGGATTTTCTGTCTCATCCACTGAGTACACAACCTTTTTGTCAGTTGCGGCGGATCGATTTCAGAATCGACCCCACATTTGTCTACTGAACAACATTTATTACATCAATGCTGTTCCGATCCGTGCCGGATTATTGCAGGGCTACAAAATACGATTGTATTCCGAAATTAGCGTCTCGGTTTTCGCGGGCACGCAACTTACGCCAGACGACTTATGCGGCTATGAAATCAGATTCACACCTAATTCGTTTTCGGGTTATTGCTTTAGTTTTGCCTAACGAAATGATCACTCTCAAAATATCGGTTAGCCCGAGCCGGTCAATTCCCTGGCGTATTTTCGTTCCATTTCGGCAAGTTTGTCCACGCGTCGGCGAAAATCTGGGTGAGTCGAAAAATCTGCATTCACAAACGCCTCAAGAGCCTCTTTCGCAACCTCGATCCCCACTATCCAGGCACCGATGCACGCCAGGTTCACGTTGTCGTGCTCGACTCCCTGGTGAGCCGAATGAGTGTCGTGCGCCAGTGCAGCGCGAATGCCAGGTACTTTATTACCGGCGATAGCGGCCCCAACACCCGTTCCGCACACTAGGGCTAATCGACAATTGATCAAAACCCGTACCGGATTGCAGCAGGGAGTGC
>CAYLWG010000261.1:0-2934 GCA_964387235.1 uncultured Dehalococcoidales bacterium | reverse complement strand
TCGGCGGCCACAACAGCATGATTTACCGATGCCGCAATACCCACAATCGTGCAATCAGTACCTTCACGTACGATCTTGGCCTCGCCAAAAGGAACGATAAGTTCGCCAAGTGGAAGTTCGGAATTGTCTGGCACTTCGCCACGCATCCCGAAAAGCGTCCCATCCTCGAACACGATGCACGGGTCGTCATCACGGATTGCCGATTTCAGCAGGCCCTTCATATCGGCAGGGTTCGACGGCACGATGATCTTTAGCCCGGGAATGTTCATGAACAGCGGGTACGAGCGGTCGGAGTGGTGAGCAGCTGAACCACCGCCATAGAACATCGTGGCCCGGTAGACAACCGGAAGCGTCGCCTGCCCCCCGAACATATACCGCATCTTGGCCGCCTGACTAACGAGCTGGTCCATTGCCACCCACATGAAGCTGGTCAGGGTCTCGACTATCGGCCGCATGCCCACCAGCGAAGCCCCGACAGCCGCCCCGAAAAACCCGTTCTCCGAAAGCGGTGTGTCCAGCACACGCTTTTCGCCGAATTCATCCAGCAGGTTTGCAGTGGCACCGTAAACAGCCAGGCGAATGTCTTCGCCCATTATGAAAACGCTGTCGTCACGCCGCATCTCTTCAGTGATTGCCTGGTTGATTGCTTCTAGAAATATGGTCTGCGCCATTTTGTTTGGTTACCTGTGAAGTGAGATAAAGAATCGGAAGGGTTGAAAAAAGCCTGAACTAGCAGTGACTACGGCAGAGGGATGGGGTTGGCCCACATATCCTCGAACAAGTCTGATTCTTCGGGGAAGGGGCTGTTGCGGGCGAACTCTACCGCCCGTTCGACCTCTTCCCGCGTTTCGTTGTTGACCGCATCGCACTCTTCGCGTGTCGCAATGCCCTGTGAAATCAGCCGTTCCTCATGAATCAGGATCGGGTCTCGCTTGCGCCAGCTATCGATCTCTTCTTGGGTCCGGTACTCACCACGACGCACCCGGCCCAGCCCAAGTGAGTGTTCTTCGTACCGGTAGGTAAGACCTTCGATAAGTGTCGGGCCTTCACCGGCCCGGGCCCTGCGTACTGCCTCGACGGTCGCCTCGTACATTGCGATGGCATCCTGCCCGTCGATCAGCACTCCCGGCATGTTGTACGCAACCGCACGGTCGGAGACATGCTCTACAGCAACGGTATCGGCGTATGAAGTCGTCACGGCATACTGGTTGTTCTCGCACAAGAAAATAACTGGAAGTTTCCAGATCGACGCCAGGTTCATCGATTCATGTAGCGCACCCTGGTTGGACGCACCATCGCCAAAAAAGACCAGCGAAACGAAATCATCGTCCTTGAGCTTCGAGGCAAGTGCAGCGCCAACAGCAACCGGCACAGATGACCCGAGAATCCCCGATTCACCGAGAATCCCGATAGAAAAGTCTGCAAGGTGCATTGAACCGCCCTTGCCCTTGCAGTAGCCATCGACCCGGCCGTAGAGTTCGGCCATCGCCTTATCGACCCGGCCGCCCTTGGCTATCGGGTGGCCGTGCGAACGGTGGTTACCCGCGATGTAGTCGGTGTCCTTAAGCGCCGCACATGCGCCGACCGCCACCGCTTCTTCACCAATATACGGGTGGGCGGCACCGGTGAATTCACCCGCCGAATGCACCTCCATCACCTTCAGTTCGAAGTTCCGAATCATCCACATTCGATGAAGCATCAGCATTAACGTATCGCGGTCGATATCCACATTTAACCTCTTGGGTTTTAAGACGAAATTGCAATCGGGGCCAAATGTTCCCGCCGGGCGACACATGCGCAACCCGGGCGCGACAACAAGCGACCTCGTATTTACTAATCACCAGATTCAGCGAAACAACACGTTCGGGGGAACTGCAAGTTCTGGGGAACTGCTGATCCACAGGAATTGCGAAATTATAGCCCCTGCTCATGCCTAATGGCATAGTTTTCTTTAGCTGCCCGGTTGCGAAAGGATAGCGTAACCAATTGCAGCAACAGCAGCTGCATTCAGAATTGTTGCAAACAAGTACTTGCCAATGAACGAAGGTTTTGAGGTCTTGTGCCTGAACCTTCGCATGGCCCAGATGCCTCCCGGCCAACCTCCAAATAGCGCCCAAACCAACAGGGTTTCTTCTCGAACTCGCCCTTTATCCCTGATTGCGCTCCGTTTGTCCCACCAGATGGCTAGCGCTGATCCGACATTGACCACAGCAAATGCCAACACCAGCAAAAGCATAGCCTGATTGGCCGATATTTCCACCTGTCCTCCCTGCTGTCAGACAACCTTCGTAGCTCTCGCACCGCTCTTGCCGGTTTGGCCGGACTCTTGCGGAAAAGTCTCGCTCGATTTCAAACTGGAATCATACTGGGCGAAAAGATACCGGAAATGGTAAGATTAAGCCCTGGTTTACACGTCCTGTAAACGTACTCGGACAGAGTTCGATTCGATCTCCGTTTTTTTGATTCCTCGCACACGCACATAAAAAGCTCGGCCTGTGCCCGCGGGCCAGGTCGCTATATATTTTTGACGAGGTCTGTTTCGGGTCGAACCGGGCGAAATTTGCGACACGCATTAGTTGGTAAGGATCACGCATGGCAAAGCGACTAAACGGTAGTTCAAATACAACTGCCGGTTCCGCTAGTTACGACGCCGACGATATCACCGTGATGGAGGGCCTTGAGGCCGTCCGTAAACGCCCCGGCATGTATATCGGCACGACCGGGCCCGAAGGCGTCTTCCACCTCGTACGAGAGATCGTCGACAACAGTGTCGATGAAGCGATGGCCGGGTTCGCAAGCCGAATCGATATCACTATTCGCAGGGACGGCTCTGTGACTGTTATCGACGATGGCCGCGGGATTCCGGTCGACAAGCACAAGAAAACCGGCCTCTCCGCCCTACAAACTGTCATGACCACCCTCCACGCGGGCGGC
>CAYLWG010000260.1:0-2954 GCA_964387235.1 uncultured Dehalococcoidales bacterium | reverse complement strand
CGGGCGTGCGAGGCGCACTTGGTCGCGTATGCAGCTCCGCGGGGCACGCCAGGGCTTGTCGATGTGCGGGATAACACTGATCTGCCGAAATGTGACCAAGTTGTTCGACGACGCCCGGAGCAACGTAAAACGCTGATCTGCCGAAATGCGACTTGCTCACGCCAGTCATCTGGCAAGTCGTTCGACGACGCCCGGAGCAAAGCAAAACGCCCGGCGACTAACGCGTGCCCCAGCGGTCGGACCTCGATGTAATCAATTCGTAGAAGAGAACGTCGTCGAGATCTCCGTATGTCCACTCGAAACCTGAAGCGCGCAACACCTCGGGGAATGCCCGCTGGCTGTAGAGCATGGTTTCATCGCCCATCTGACCGAACACGAGCTTAATGACCGGAGCCGGTATGTTGAACCACGCTGGGCGGGACAGCGTCTTTGCCATCAGCTTCGTGAAATCCTCGTTTCGCACAGGGGTCGGAGCAGTGAAATTTACCGGGCCGGATATATCCTCTTTCGCCAGAACGAAAGACAGCCCCTTCACCACATCGGCAAGCGATATCCACGACCACCACTGGCGACCATTGCCAAGCTTTCCGCCAAATGCAGTCTGGAAGGGCACCCGCAGCTTACTCAACAAGCCCCCCTGCCTGGAAAGCACCAGGCCGAACCTCGCATGTACTACCCGAATTCCTGCCTCTTTGGCGCTATCGGTAGCACCTTCCCACCGTACTGCGGTATCGGCGAGAAACCCTTCACCGGGCGGGGAATCTTCGGTGAGTGGCTCTTCGCCGCGGTCGCCGTAGTAGCCGATAGCAGATGCGGTGATAAACACTTTTGGCGGCTCTGGCATACCAGCAAGCGCCTGCGCAAGAAGGCGTGTTGAACGCACTCGGCTCTCTCTAATTAGCAATTTGCGCTTGGAACTCCAGCGGCCTCCTGCGATCGATATGCCGCCAAGATGAATTGCTGCATCTATGCGCCTGAGAGTGGTCGAATCGAACGCACCGTGTTCCGGGTCCCAGACGATTTCCGTTATGCGCGACTTCGGGTTCGGGTTACGCCTGACAAGTTGGATAACCTGGTGGCCTTCGTAAGTGAGGGCGGCAATCAACTCTGTGCCAACCAGCCCCGAACCACCCGACACCAGAATTCGCATACGGCTCCTGTCGCAAACACAAATTGTTACCGGGACATTCTATGTCGCCGGGACGCCGATGAAGTCGTAAGCATCGAAGCAGGTATCGCCGATTGGGGAAAACTGTAATTCGGACTGGGAATTCTGTTACGACATTTTCACAACGCTGTTCGCTTCTTTTGCCTATTTTGAATCGCGGTGGTTGACGATTCGCTCGCCCCGGTATCCCGACACGCTTGTATCAAATAGTCGAGTTTCGGAGAGGTCATGTCGAAGGTTCTACGATTCCCGAATGGGGCCAAAAGTGTCAGAAACGTCAGAAACAGGGCACGCGTCGTAAGGCGTGTTGTACGGCGCAGTTCGGCCGGTATTCGTCCTGCCGTAGGCCGACCGGTTCCGGCCCGCGTGTTACAACAGCCGATCACGCGGCGGGTTGCCGAACGCCCCGAGATTGATTCGACTGGATCAATCTCCGTGTATGGGGGCTTCGAGTTCAACCATGAACTCCACGAATGCCTTGATCCGCTGGACAGTGTGATGATCGTTGGCACCGTTGAGACGGCTCAGTCGATGGTTGCGATGACCGCCATGTCGAAAGCTGACCTTGCGATCATAGAGCTAGATTTTGGCGGCAACCTTGCAGGGTTGAATGTTGCGCGGGCAGTGGCCGCTAATTCGCCGGCCTGCGGAATTATGATTTACACCCCGGCGCTCACCCCAAAGGGCTTCAAGGCGTTGTGGATTTACGGTTCGGAGCAGTGGTCAATTATCACGAGGGCGTCGCTTGCCAACCCTGCCCATGTCCGGGCAACAGTGAAATCAGTGGTTCGCGGACTTCACTGGACTGAGCCGGGAGTACAACGACAGTGGGCTGAATTGGGAGACCGCCCGCGGACTGTTGAGGACCGCAGAGCGCTCCTTCGAACAGCCGCGTAGAGGTAGCTCGTAAGTAACTTTAGTCGCCGGGCGCACCGAGGCCGTGCTTGGGGCGACGCGCGAGCTCCGCGGGCAGCGTTTTGCTCCGGGCGTGCGAGGCGCACTTGGTCGCGTATGCAGCTCCGCGGGGCACGCCAGAGCTTCGGGTGCAGGCGATGTTAACAGGCTCGGGTCTGCCCCGCGGAGCTCGCGCGTCGCCCAAGTGCGGCCTCGGCACGCCCGGCGATAACGCCCTAACGCCCCAACCCTAGCTTCTGGCGGCTTTTACCGTTTCGAGAACTTTTGGCGGCAACGGGAAAACCCAGCCACGGTTCTGAATAATCGCCTTCGACAACTCTGGCGGGATCGCCACGATGATTTCAGGTTCAATCGAGAACCTTCCGGTAAACCCGCCGATAGCGCTGCGTGCATGCACACCCGAGTAACTCTCGTCTTCGCCATCAACTGCGAACGAACCTTTGCCACCGCCGAAAACCGACTGCCATTGCTCCGAAAACCCGTTCATCACAGCAGGCCCGCCGTTGAAATCTACGTCTGTCGAAACCACCATGCCCAGTGCCTTCACCGTGTAAATCACATCGTTGAGGTCGCCGCCCTCGCCACCACAAGTCAGCCCCCAGTGGAGCCGTTTTATCATCGAATTGGCGACCCATTCAGCAGCGTCGGCACCTTCCTTGATTCTCTCCGGGGCGTCGTACATCTGACCCGGACCATAGCCATGACCCGATAGATAAACCAGCCCGGATTCATGGAAGATAATCCCGCAGATGCCTGCACCTTTAAGATCGGCAACATCGGCATCAAAAGAACCCATATCGATATTGAGTTCCTTGATCCGGTCGTAAACATCGAACTTACGCTTCAGGTGATCGGGGACTATGGAATTATC
>CAYLWG010000259.1:0-3010 GCA_964387235.1 uncultured Dehalococcoidales bacterium | reverse complement strand
AAGCGCCGATCTCCACTTTGCTGCGCGCTCTCGGGTTTACCACCGACAAGGAAATACTTGGTCTTGTGGCCGATGTGGACGACGACCCATTGCACCGCTACATGGAAGCCACTCTTGCGAAAGATACGGCTGCTACGACCGAAGACGAGGCTCTGATTGAGTTTTACCGTCGGTTGCGGCCCGGTGAGCCGCCGAGCGTGGAAAACGCAAAAGAACTGATCCACAACCTGTTCTTCAATGAACGAAAGTACGATCTTGGTCGTGTCGGCCGTTACAAGCTGAACCGAAGGCTGTCGATCGACGAAAAGACCCGGACGCTTACAAAACGCGATTTCGTCGAGATGATCCGACGGATGATTATGGTCAACAATGGCCGCGCATCGAACGATGATATCGACCATTTGGGCAACCGCCGGGTGCGAGCAGTCGGTGAGTTGATTCAGAACCAGTTGCGTGTCGGCCTTCTGCGGATGGAGCGGGTTGTAAAAGAACGCATGACCACGCAGATGGACCCGGCTTCCACCACGCCAGCCGCCCTGATCAACATCAGGCCAGTGGTTGCGGCGGTGCGGGAATTCTTTGGCGGGTCGCAGCTTTCGCAGTTCATGGACCAGACCAACCCACTTGCAGAGTTGACGCACAAGCGTCGTCTTTCGGCACTTGGCCCTGGTGGCCTGTCGCGTGAACGCGCTGGGTTCGATGTCCGTGACGTGCATGCTTCCCACTACGGACGTATCTGCCCTATCGAAACTCCGGAGGGGCCCAACATTGGGTTGCTCGGTTCGCTCGCAACGTACGCGAGGCTCAACAATTATGGATTTATCGAGACACCGTACCGCAGGATTCTGCGGACGATGTCGAGCGATAACCCTGATATCCAGGGCCGCACGCCGATAGAAGACATTGCAGACGAAGATGGAAAAATTGTTGCCGAAGGCGGCAAGGCGATTACGATTCCAATGGCTGAAGAGGTAAATAATCTCAAAGCCCGCGAGGTTAAAGTTCTTCCGTATGTCACTACGGAAGAGGCTGACCGCGATTATCTTTCGGCCGATGACGAAGAAGTGAACACCATTGGCCAGGCAACCACCCCGATGGACGCCAAAGGGCAGATTACTACTGACCTTGTTGAAGTCCGGATAGGTGGTAGCGAGTCGTATACATACGTCCACCCGGACGAGGTTAGCTATCTGGACGTTTCTCCGATGCAGATCGTTAGCGTTTCGACTGCTCTGATTCCTTTCCTTGAACACGATGACGCTAACCGTGCCCTGATGGGTTCGAACATGCAACGACAGGCCGTTCCGCTGATCCGCCCTCAAGCCCCGCTTGTGGGGACCGGAATGGAATGGCGGGTCGCGAGTGATTCAGGGCAGATCGTGATTTCGGAATCCGACGGCATCATTTCGGAATCTACCAGTGACCGCGTAAAAGTGGTTGGTGAAGATGGCAAAGAGACTGAGTACCCGCTAACGAAGTTTGTGCGGTCTAACCAGGGTACGTCGATAAACCAACACCCTATCGTCCACAAGGGCGACCGGGTGTTCGCGGGGTCGCCGCTTGCCGATAGCTCATCGACAGAAAACGGTGAACTCGCACTGGGACAGAACCTCCTCGTAGGTTTCATGATGTTTGATGGCTACAACTACGAAGATGCCATCATCCTCAACGAAGATCTCGTGAAGAACGACCGTTATACATCGATACACATCGAAAAACACGAGGTTGAATCACGCGAAACAAAACTCGGGCCAGAAGAGATCACCCGGGATATTCCGAATGTTGGTGAAGAGAGCCTGAGAGACCTCGACGAAGAGGGAATAGTCAGGATTGGCGCCTGGGTTACACCCGGCGACATTCTCGTAGGCAAGATCACCCCGAAGGGCGAAACGGAATTAACGGCTGAAGAAAAACTCTTGCGGGCGATTTTCGGTGAGAAGGCGCGAGACGTAAAAGACACCAGTCTTAAGGTTCCTCACGGGCAGCATGGCAAGATCATCGATGTTCGTATTCTGACGAAAGAAAACGGCGATGATATGTCGCCTGGTGTGACAAAGACCGTGAGGGTATGGGTAGCTCACACCCGGAAGATCACGCAGGGCGACAAGATGGCCGGGCGGCACGGAAACAAGGGCGTGGTCGCCAAAATTATGTCTCGTGAAGACATGCCTTACCTGGCGGATGGGACCCCGCTCGATATTTTGTTGAACCCAATTGGTGTGCCTTCCCGTATGAACTTGGGGCAGTTGCTTGAGACTCATCTGGGATGGGCTGCAAACACGCTAGGGTTTCGTGCGCGGACTCCGGTGTTCGATGGGGCTACAGATAGCGTTATCGAGGATCAGCTGGCACGCGCATGGTTCGTTACAGAATCGGTTTCGAAAGATCACCGTGACATAGATACCAAAAATATCGATTGGGGTAAGGTCGATTCATATCTTGAAGACCGAGGCTTCGACCGTGACCGGCTGTGGAGCGATGCTCCTTCAAATCGTGGTGTCGCAAGGGAAGCCTGCTTGCGCATATGGCTTAAGGAAGAAGCTGGAGTCGATACATCCAGCATGAAACCTTCCGAGTTGATGCAGGAATCGCTGAAGCTCGCAAGAGAGAAAAACCTTTCTGCGCCGATCTTCGGTAAACAGACTGTTTACGACGGTCGAACTGGTCTTACGTTCGATCAGCCGATCACTGTTGGCAATGTTTACATGCTGAAACTCATCCACCTTGTGGAGGACAAAATCCACGCTCGCTCGACCGGACCCTACTCGCTAATCACCCAGCAACCGCTTGGTGGTAAGGCGCAGTTTGGTGGTCAGCGGTTCGGTGAAATGGAGGTCTGGGCGCTTGAGGCGTACGGTGCCGCCTATACCTTGCAGGAAATGCTGACGGTGAAATCGGATGACGTGGCTGGGCGTACCAAAGTGTACGAAAGCATCGTCAAGGGCGAGGATAATTTCGAGGCGGGCGTTCCCGAGAGCTTTAATGTTCTGGTGAAAGAAGTCCGTGGCCT
>CAYLWG010000258.1:0-3022 GCA_964387235.1 uncultured Dehalococcoidales bacterium | reverse complement strand
TCACGCCAGTCCTCTGGCATAGACGTTCGATGAACACGTTGTCCCGCCAGCTCCCCCTGCCGTCCATGCTGATCTGGATCCCGTGATCTTTCAGCAGGCCGGTGAAGATCTCACTCGTGAATTGGCTCCCCTGGTCCGTGTTGAAGATATCGGGCACTCCATAACGCTCCAGGGCTTCTTCAACCGCCTCCACGCAGAAGGCGGTGTCCATCGTGATCGATACCCGCCAGGCCAGCACCTTCCGGCTGAACCAGTCCATCACGGCGGCAAGGTACACGAACCCCCTGGCCATCGGTATGTACGTGATGTCCATGGCCCACACCTGGTTGGGCCTGGTCACCGGGAGCCCGCGCAGCAGGTACGGATACACAGGATGGCGGGGATGTCGCCGACTGGTGTTGGGCTTCCGGTACAGCGCCTCGATGCCCATTTGCCGCATCAGCGTGGAAACGTGTCTGCGCCCGGAGAAGAGGTCCTCCTTGCGCAGCAGGTCCCGCATCATCCTGCCGCCCGCAAACGGATGTTCGAGGTGCAACTCGTCGATGCGGCGCATCAGATGAAGATCAGCGTCGCTCACCGATCGGGGCTGGTAGTAGACGCTTGAGCGGCTTATGCCCACCGCCTTTGCCTGGCAGGCGAGGGGCAGCCTGTGATTGCGATCGATCATCGCTTTGCGCTCAGCAAACCGGCCTTTGAGAGCGCACCTTCTAAAAAATCGTTCTCCAGCGCAAGCTCACCTATCTTGGCGTGCAGGCCCTTCAAGTCCACCGGCTTCTCACTCAGTCCTGTTTCAGTGCCAACCACCTGCGCAGCTCGGTCGAGAAGCTGGGTCTTCCATTGAGTAATCTGGTTCGGGTGTACATCGAACTGGCTCGCCAGTTCCGTCAGCGTTCTTTCGCCGCGAACCGCGGTAAGGGCTACCTTTGCCTTGAAGTCTGCCGAGTGGTTACGGCGGGGTCGTCTGGTCATCTCTCGCTCCTGTTTCTTGAGGCACTATGATGCCTCACTCAGGCAGCAATTCCACTTATACCCCTGTTCAGTTTTCCGGAGCCACCTCTCAACCTCTGTGGGAAGTACAGCTGGGGATTACCCGCCATACTCTCCATCCCCGCTGAAAGTAGTCAGCCGTGGCAAGTCGTTTCATCAGCGAATTATTAACAGCGCTAAAGTGCCGGGTCGGTCGGGGGAGCCATCGACCAGTCATCTCTTGATCGTCCGTTCTTATCCCATACGACCTTGCCGTCCTTGATGGTCATTTGGCACACAATTCTTGTTTTGGCCCGGTAAACACGGTTCCCGGTTCCGTTATCGGTCAGGCCAAAATCGCCCTCTGCCAGTTCCAGCACAGCTATATCGGCCCTGGCCGTTTGAGAGATATTTCCGAGTTCGGGGTGACCGATGGCCTGTGCAGGATCCCACGTCGAACGTTTCACGATATCGGGCAGTTCCATGCCCAGCGCCAGAAGTTTCGTCATCGTTTCAGGCATTGTCGCCTGATTTCTGATGATGCTCTCCTGGTGCATGTCTGTGGAAACCGTGTCTGGCAGGAGCCCCTGTTCGATCGCCGCCTTCGCGATACGAACCGAGAAGCTGCCAGAACCATGTCCGACGTCGAACTTGACCCCACGCTTTTGAGCTTCAAAGAAATGTGGCTTTACCCGGTCGTTGATGTCGGTCATCGGCTTGCTGAGCGCGTAGCAGTGGGTCACCATATCGCCTGGGCGCAAATGATTCAGCATCATCTCGTTCATCGGACGTGTGTGTGTAGGCGATTGGTCGACCATCACGAAAACGCCGGTGTCTGCGGCGGCCTGAATTCCACGGTCAAGCGGTTGCCAACCCGGCCCCATATAGTGGGCCACTTTCACTCCCACGATCAGATCGGGACGTTGGGCGATTTTTGCGGCGGTCAGTTCCGTACTCATGCTGTCGAGATTTTGTTCCGGCTGGCCAACCATGCCTTCACCTACGATATTCAGAAGCGCGAATATATTGGTGGTCGCGGGGGCGATAATCGATTCGTTGAAATCGTCGAACGTCAAATGGCCGGAACCGCCCGCATCCACCGCCGTGGTTGTGCCTTCCGGCAGGCAATGGGCGTCGGGAAGGATCGCACCAATAAGACCGTAAAAATGTGCGTGCAGATCGATAAGACCAGGTGTGACAACAAGACCTGAAACATCGGCGACAGTTCGTGCCAGGGCTGACGGAATGTCTTTGTCAACAAGGGCAATATACCTTCCCGAAATCGCAACATCGAAAATTCCGTCGATGCTGTTGGCCGGGTCGATAACTCGACCACCCTTGAGGAGTAAGTCGTACTTACGAACAACTGCATGATCCGTTATCACCTGAACCTCCGAATTCTCATCCAGTTCGTTTGGCACGCAATAGCTTTGCTGCTGTACGACATCTTAGCGTTGAGATTCGTGGTATCTACTCTCATCGAGTGATAATTCGTACGAATCGATGCACTAATTCGAAATATTCGTAGCTAGTTCACCATTTAACTTAACGACTTTGTTCAGTCTTATGTGCTTTACGCGTATCTGGGGCGATCAGATACTTGGGTACTCTGTTTTCGGCGATCGATTACCCTTGCGAATGAGTTCCGATGATGCCAACCACGACAGTCGCGCCATGTAAGCATGGCCCGTGTCGACTCAGCCAAAAAATACCCAACCACATCACTAACGATGCAAGTGAATATCAGGCCCTGCTTCATCATCGGAATCTTCACCAGAAGTGTGGGCGTGTGATTCGTGGGCATGAGCCAAGTGCTGCATCTCAGCTATCTGTAGCCTCGTCGATCTTTTGCCCAATCGCCTCGCAAATGCGACCGCCTCAACTATCAAAAGTAGACCGATCGCCGTCAGCACCACACTGCCACCGGGAGCGATATCGGCATAAAAAGCAATAATCATCCCTGTTACAGCCACGAAAACCCCAACGCCTGATGACGCAACCACGGTTCGGGTCAGACCGCTCGTTATTCTCAGGCTAATAAGAACGGGAATAACTA
>CAYLWG010000257.1:0-3026 GCA_964387235.1 uncultured Dehalococcoidales bacterium | reverse complement strand
TGACCGGCATTAGGTCACTGGTGATACATAATATCTTCGGGAGGAAAATTATGAGACGATTCGCGATTTTAGTTGCGTCACTGGCGCTTGTAATCGGGTTGACAGTTGGATTCGAAAGCACAGTGATGGCCGGCAAGCCTGGAGGATGCGCGACCATCCAGGGTGGAACCATTACCGACAGCGCTGGGAATACAATCTCGGTGGGCTACGATGAATTCGGTTATAACTACCAGTCCCACATGTTCAACGGCACTTACGATAGTTCGGATCGAAACATTGACGGTACTTACTGGGGATGGACCGGTGACTGGGTCGATGATCAGCTTCTGATGAAGTGGTCCGACGATTGGCTGTCCAACACCGACTGCGATGGCGACGGCAAGCTAGATCGCGGCGAAGATAAAGCTGGGACAAGCCACGGCTGGCTCACCAACCATGTGACGGGCGATTACTTCGACGTGGACGGGAACGTCCAGAACTACACTTGGTTCGTCAAGATCGTCTGGGTCGGTTCCGGCGGCTCTCTATGGGGAGCGTACGAAATCATCCAGGAGGTGTACAACGACCCTGCCGCTGGTTTCACGGGTCTCCAGTTTAAGATCGGGGCGCCAGGATTAGGTTTGAATGATCACTGGACTCCATAATTGCCACTTGAGTGTTAAAAATCTGCCTGTGTAGAGCTGTGTTTTGCCAATGCGAAGCAGTGGCTGCATGCGGAAGTTTGACGGGCAAACGGACGAGGTACAGGCGTTCTGTGAAGATGGCAGTTCCGGACTATCCTCGAGCTTATTGAGATCGAGCGAGACTGATTGAGCTGCATTGAACGTCTTTCGTCTGGCAGTGAAAGGGTGGGGTTGCATTGCCCCACCCTTTCCTGATTTCAGATGACTTCGTAAATCTACTCAACCGGAACGGAACAGGCGAAAATCGGGGCGTCGCCGTGACCGCTGAACAGGAAAGCCATCTTTACACCTGAACTGCCGTATTACCGTCAGCATCCCGGTTTAGATATGCGCCGGTCAAACCCGCCCGGACGAATAGATTCTTCACAGCGAGATGCGTAACCGTTCAGGGCATAAATATCCCCGTGGCGAACACAGTCCGGGCCCGGTTCGGTCTTTGTAACCAACAATCGCCAATAGGGCGATAGGGCTAATTGAATATGCCAGCGATAATCATGCCCGAAAAAATGTCGTATGCGACCCAGTGACCCATACAATCGTTTGCCATGAGATTGCCACGCTGGGACCGGATATATTTCTTCGCCTTTTTTGCCACGGTATTCGCAGTGTTGGGTTATCTGGTTCTTCTGTTCGCCCCACTCATCGGAACATTTGATTCATCGAGTGGAGAGGTGGTACAACGAACTCTCTTGGCCGATGGTCAAATACTCCCGCTGTTGGTGGCCCTGCTACCTGTCGTACTCGTCGGAGGGACGTTGATTGCGATTCCCCGTGACACCCTGCCATCCCGCTCGGGCAAAATTAACCTGTGGTTATCGACCTTCCTTGTGTACGTGTTTGTGGCTATCTCGATCTGGTCTATCGGCATATTGTTTGTTCCCTCTGCAATCCTGATAACTGCCGCCGCAGTCGGATCGCAGGTGCGGCGGCGTGCGCCGCGATCGCGGCTGATGGATGTGATAGAGGAGCCAAAATCAGGTCGTGGCGGCGGCAAACGCAGACGCAACAAGGGCTAGACTGTCGAAACACCTTTCGCCGGCATAACCTGAGTCTGCAAAACGCTAACCGGCGTCGCACGAACCTGCCGTATTCGGGCAAAAAAAGAAATGACGACAGCGGAAAAATCGGAAACATCTGAATCAGCCGGGCTTACGGACGAGCTTCGGGCGTTCATCGGAATCGAATCTAACCCGGCAACGTACGAAATCGAACGACATGCGGTCGAACGGTTTGCATGTGCCATTGGTGACCCCAACCCCGTGTATTCCGATGAAATAGCGGCCAGAAAATCTTCGTATGGCGGGTTAATCGCCCCACCCACATTCGTCAGATCCCTGCTGCCCGGCGCATATCCGAAACCCTATCCAGAACCGTTCGCGCACATTCTCGATGGTGGCAGCAAATATCGGTTCAGCGTGCCAGTTCGCGTTGGTGATCGGATCACGGTAGTTCGCAAGATCATCAACCTGTTTGAGAAACAGGGTCGCCTGGGCACGATGTTGTTCAGGGTTTCCGAAATCCGCTATGTGAACCAACTTGGTCAACTGGCAACAACGCAGACGACAACCACGATTACCTACGGCACTGGCGAAAAGGACCCCGGCGTTGACGGTCACTGATCCTTCAGAACATTCCGATAATTCCCACGGTTACCATGCCGCAGATGCCCCGGTAAATTCGGGGTTGCAAGTTCCGACGCTCTGGTTCGAAGACGTTGCAGTTGGCGACGATCTGCCTGATCTGGCAAAGGAACCCGACACCCGGCAACTTGCGATGTATGCCGGTGCCTCGCAGGACTTCGTGCCGATTCACTACGATCAGAACGTAGCGAAGGCGGCTGGTCACCCGACGGTTATTGTTCACGGCGCACTGAAAAGCGCGTGGCTGGCGGAATTTGTTACAAACTGGGCTGGATCAGCCGGTCGACTTCTCGAACTGGACGTTTCGTACCGTGCAATCGACTTTCCCGGTGCGATCTCAACGTGTGTCGGGAAGGTCACAGGTGCGAAGGTCGAAGGTGGAGTTGGAATCGTCGAACTCGAAATCGGCCTGCGCAACTCTGAAGGTCTGGTTACGACTCCGGGCAGAGCACTGGTTGCACTCCCAGTGAAAGCAGAATTTTCCTAAGGGCTCAAGACCAGCGTGTTTTCGTGCTCTTATCTCCCCGGGGAGAGGGAGGAAAATTAAGTTGTGCAATAGCGATACAAATGCTTTGACAGTGCAGAAACTTTCGGACATGGAATAACGTGGCATCAGCAGAGACATTCGAGAGTGCGTAATTTGCCAGACCAAAATTTCCCCTCACCCCAGCGTTCATCTTTGGCTCCCAAAGGAGAGGGAGTT
>CAYLWG010000256.1:2565-3058 GCA_964387235.1 uncultured Dehalococcoidales bacterium | reverse complement strand
GAAGAGGAGATATTGGTTGACCTGAGGATCAACGGTCGAGGGTGGCGGGGGCTTGTCGAGGGTGTTACCGATCAGGCGTTGTAGCTTCCTCTGGCTGTGTCGGCTTTGAAGCGCAAGCTGACGTACCGAGTAACCCTCGACAATCCAGCGCCGAAACCATTCCATCTCTTGCATGCGCTGCACTGAGGTATTGCGCCAACTAAACGAACGCCCGCAAGTACGACAAAACCACCTCTGACGACCGCTCACATAGTGGCCGTTTCTCTTAGCCACACTCCCACATTGTAGGCAGTGTTTTTAGGGGACATAACGCCTTGATATTCAAACCGGTTCAATAACTGAGCTTTCATGTTACGTTTGAGCCAAACTGAAAACTAATCGCAAAAAGCACACTTAATTGGCCATTAAGCCCGAAATGACGGGCCGGACGCCGAGCGCCGCCGCTGCTCGAAGTAAATTGGGTGTCTCCCCCCAGTCGGGCGCCAGTTGGCGG
>CAYLWG010000256.1:1084-2555 GCA_964387235.1 uncultured Dehalococcoidales bacterium | reverse complement strand
AATGGTCTATACATGTTGAAATCAGCGAAATACGGCTGGAGCCGCTACTCCAGGTTGATGCGTGGGCTACGAGTGGTCGTGTTGGCGATGGCGTTGCTCATCGTTGTCGCATGCGCCGAAAGCGGCGGAATCACGATCCCGACGGAATTAGCACTGTCTGGTGGCGACGAAAAACCACCTGCGACCACAGACCCGGCCCGGGCCGCGGTCTCGGCCACCGAACTGCCACGAGCGACAGAACCGCCGTCGAAAGCAGTTGCCCTGGCTACGCCGACCACGACTTCAGGCCCGTCTGACGCTGATGACCCAGGCATTCAGACCACCACCCCCGCGGCCAGCCCGACACCGCCCGCCCCGTTGACCACCGTGGCACCCGTCCCGGCCCCGACCACTTCCCCGCCAACGGCGACGCCAGTACCCACACCGCCGCAATATCACTATGCAACCCAGGCTGAAGCCGAAGCGGGTGCAGCCGAACTTGGCTGCTCGGGCTGGAACCAGGCGACTGTCGACGGCACCCGTTACTTCCGGGCGTGTGCTTCTGCTGAAATGTTCGAGGCACTCGTGTCCGCCTCGACAAAACCGGCGTCCGATGCACTGGGTACGCCAGCACCATCGCCTGCTGCGACCAGCCCGGCAACAGCGACGACGACGCCGGCCCCTGCCGCACAGCCAACAAGCACTCCAGCGCCAGTGCAAACACTCGAGCCTGCACCCCCGCTCCCGCCATATGTCTATGCAACCCAGGCTGAAGCCGAAGCGGGGGCGGAAGAACTCGGGTGCTCGGGATTCACAGAAGTGGTCGTTGAAGGGACCAGCTACTATCAGGCGTGTGTCTCGGATGAGTCGTCCGATGGGCCGTTCGATGGGTCGTTCGATGGGTCCGATGGGCCCTCCTCGGGGGCCAAAACAACACTCTCGGGCACTCGCTGCACGGTCGAAAGCGACGCCTCGGTACGGTTCAGCACCTCCCTGACCGACCTGACGCAGATTACGTCCATCGTCCCGGCAGGCTCGCCCTCTGGCGGTGCCATCAAACCCCATTCATATCTCCACAACAACGACCTGCCCGGCACCATTAGAAACGTCCGGGTGCCTTTGTACGCAGTTGCCGATTCCGTTCTTACGTCGGTTGCGTACTACAACACCATCCTCGGCACGAGCGAATACCTGGTGTTCTTCGACGTGACCTGCGAGATCAGCTACAAGTTCGACCACATTTCGGAAATCGTACCGAAAATCGCGGCTGTCATGCCCGACATTCCTGCCGATTCCAGCCGTACCACCCGCGTCTCTGGGGTCACGTTCGAGGCCGGTGAGTTGGTCGGTTATGCGAACGGCGCCGGTGGATTCGGCGCCTGGGACTTCGGGGTGTACGACACGACGCACACCAACCAGTTCGTCAACCAGGAACGCTATGTCGAAGGCAAGATGGGCCAGCTGCTGCACACTGTCTGCCCCTACGATTACT
>CAYLWG010000256.1:0-1059 GCA_964387235.1 uncultured Dehalococcoidales bacterium | reverse complement strand
ACGCGCTGCTCGGCACGCATGGCCTGCGGCTGCCTGGTGTCGAATGCACGACCTCTCAGCGTGATGTGCCCGGCACCGCTGCCGGGGCGTGGTTTGAAACGCTGGCTGTGGAATTCTCTGACTCTAAGGTTGCGATTGCGATGATGCCCGGCGATGTCGTTGCGATCACCGGCATCGGGAGCGATGTGCGAATCAGCAAGGGCCAGCCGACATGGCTCGACCCGGAACTGCTCACCACGACGCACTGCTATGCGGGCGACGGACGCTGGTTCTTCATCGAGATACAGGCCGATGGGATGCAGATAGCCGTCGCTGATGGTTCCGGCGGTTGCCCGGGCGGGCTGCCCGCGGGCGCAACGGTTTATTACCGGTAGGCCGCCCTACCGGACGTGAAATCATAAAAAGATTTGAACACAACCGTTCGGCCCGAATCGAAGCGGATCAAATTCCCGATCGCGTAACGCACCCTGAACACACTCCGGTCCCCGAACTCGAATTGCGCTCAGCGTGTAATATCTGCGCACGGTGGTTGAAGCAGCCATTCCCGTGGGCTGCCGGTGTTGGGCCGATGACGATTTCACCCGCACCTGTGCAGCCGGGCACATAGGTAACACTCTGACTGGTGTTTTGATAGCTTTCATTGTGATTTCGTCGAGCATTCCGATCTCCAACGGACCGTAGTGAACCGCCCCGTGTTTTATGGAGACTTGGTTTGTTGAGTCCCCGCCAGTGCGGGAACCTGTGAACTGTAATCGTTATTCTCGTACTCTGTCGGTGGTACGTATCCTAGTGCGCTGAAAAGCCTACGGTTGTTGAACCAGTCGACCCATTCCATAGTGGCAAACTCCAGATCGTCAAGTCCTCGCCAAGGCCCCTTTCGACGCACCAACTCCGTCTTGTAGAGGCCGATCACTGACTCGGCCATCACATTGTCGTATGAGTCACCCTTGCTACCGACTGAACTTACGGCTCCCGCTTCAGCCAACCGCTCGGTATGGAGTTAGAGGGTGGGTAGATTGCAGCGGTGCGATTTGCTCACGCCAGTCATCTGGCAAGTGC
>CAYLWG010000255.1:0-3064 GCA_964387235.1 uncultured Dehalococcoidales bacterium | reverse complement strand
TCCCTCAGTCCCTCCCGAAGGAGGGAAGGCGGGCAGGCACCGGGCGTGCGAGGCGCACTTGGTCGCATTTCGGCAGATCGCGTTAGCTCCGGGCGTTCTGATTGAATCGGGACTTGCCAGAGGACTGGCGTGAGCAAGTCGCGCGGCGGCGGGTCGTAGTCGCCGAACGTTACACCGTCTTCTTCTTTCACCTGCAGGTCGTAGATAAACGGCACTACTCCTATGACAGGCACACCGGTCCGTTCGGCGATCATTTCTGGCAACGGGTCGAGCAAGGCGCGGTCGCCGCGGAACCGGTTAATCAACAGTGTTTTAACCAGTGCCCGTTCGTCAGGAAGAAGGAGCTCAAGTGTGCCGAGCAGCGAAGCGAACACGCCGCCACGGTCGATATCGCCGACAAGAATTACCGATGCGCCAGCGTATGCGGCCATCTTCATATTCACGATATCGCGGTCGCGCAGGTTCACTTCCGCAGGGCTACCGGCGCCTTCTAGCACTATCACATCGTATTTTGCGGCGAGCCGATCATAAGCAGCGGTGACCGCCGACCATGCCTCCGTTTGATCGCCCCAGTAGCGCCGCGCCGCGAAGCTGCCGACTGGTTTGCCATTGATAACCACCTGCGACCGGCTGTCGGCTTCGGGTTTGAGCAGGATCGGGTTCATATCGGTATGCGGCTCGACACCCGCGGCCTGCGCCTGCACGACCTGCGCACGTCCCATTTCGCCGCCATCGGCAGTGACGTACGAGTTGTTCGACATGTTCTGGGCCTTGAACGGTGCCACCTTCACACCGTCCTGTGCAAGAATCCGGCACAGCGCGGCTGTGATGACGCTCTTGCCGACAGAAGAGCTGGTTCCCAGAACCATGAGGGCTTTTGCGCGCCTTAAGACACGCTTTGAATTGTGATCGAACGCCCGTGGTGACAATGGATCAGGCCCCGTTCGCCCTGGTCAGGTGGGCCAGATGAGCCGTGTGGTTGAGAGTGGTCAGGCGATTGCCACCGGTTTCCATCTGGACGGTCGAAACGGAGCCGTTGTCGATCACGAAGTTGCGCATGGCGTTATCGGGAAGGCCGAGCAAAGCAACTAGCAGGCCACGCATGGCCGAACCGTGGCCGACTATCACGATATCGCCGTTGCCACGGACGCCGGATAAGCGGGATTCTTCCAGGAACTGGCGGCCGCGGATCGGAAGGTTGGAGCGTTTCTCGCTGCCCGTTGGGTCGAGCGAGATTGGGCCGTTGTGAGTGCGGACCGGGTATTTTGCGTTGCTTTCAGACGTAAGTATTCCCTCATGGTTTACGTAGTCGATCTCCATTAGAAGGTCGGATGTGGATACTGGTGTGCCGAGCATTTTTGCGGTTTGCGCGCACCGCTTGAGTGGCGATGACCAGACTTTTCGGACGTCGAAATGGGCTCTCACGTACTCGGCGACCAGTTTTGCCTGGGCCGTGCCATTTGAGTTGAGGGGTCGGTCGATGCGCCCCTGCTTGCGGTTTTCAACATTCCAGTCGGTTTCGCCATGTCGAACCAGTGTCAGCCGGGTCATGTTTTCTCCGCGATTGTTGCCGGGATATTCAGGGTACACTGAACTTATATATGCGGGCCTTTTCTTCATGTTCTGTTCGTAAAATGGTGGTATCGTTTCTGGCGTTGTGCGACGAGTTTCGTTGGTGAAAAGGAATCGTTGATGAACGCTGGACCGATTATTTCTGCTACTGCGGTGACAAAAACCTACCGCTCTCGCGACGTTACGGTCGAGGCGCTCAACAACGTCGATTTCGAAGTGATGCCCGGCGAAATGGTCGCCGTGATGGGTCCAAGCGGGTCGGGTAAGACCACGCTGCTGAACTGCATGTCGGGCCTCGACGCGATCGATTCGGGCGACGTGAGTATCGCTGGTCAGTTACTCCGTACCATGTCGGACGACGCGTTAAGCGACTACCGGGCCACTTCGATGGGTTTCGTGTTTCAGGCGTACAACCTCTTGCCGGTGTTGAGCGCCCAGGAGAATGTGGAACTGCCGCTTGTGCTTGCTGGGGCCTCGCCAAAAAAAGCGCAGGCACGCGCAGCCGAAAAACTCGAAATGGTGGGGCTAGACGGTCGCATGAACCACCTGCCCGCGGAACTTTCAGGCGGGCAGCAGCAGCGTGTGGCGATAGCCAGGGCGCTGGCCAACGACCCGGCGATTGTGTGGGCCGATGAGTTGACCGGGAACCTTGATTCGACCAACGCGTCAGAAATCATGGAGTTGCTTATCACCCTGAACAAAGAGCTGCACCAGACTTTCGTAATAGTCACTCACTCCGAAGAAGTCGGGGCGCTTGTCGACAGAATCGTGAGGATGAGCGACGGCGTGATAATCGACGATGGGTTACAGGGTGATTCTGGCTCAGCTTCGGTTCCGGGGGAGACTTCTGGCGCGGCGGTTGGAGTGAAAAGTAAATCGGATATTTCGGACGAATAAGAAACTATTTCAAAACCCCTTCTCTCCCGGGAAAACAGGTGTCCGCATGTTGGCGCGGGTAAGGGGTAAGTTCAGTCAGACGTCTTCGCAAGTCAACGTGTTTTGAGATAGTTATCTGGGGTTGGATTATTTGGAAAAACTCTTTGGGATAGAGATGAACACGCTCGCCATGTCGCTTTCTGGCGGCACGGCTCTGGTGTTGCTCGTCGTTCTGTTCCTGGCGCTGCGAAATAGAATTCTTCTGAAACTGGCGCTGCGAAATATCCCACGTCGCAAGGCTCAGACCGTGTTGATTATCGTGGGCCTGATGCTCAGCACGACCATCATCATGGCAGCGTTGGCGATCGGCGATTCCGTTTCGAGTTCCATTCGCACAACTGTGCTGGACGCCATTGGCGAGACCGATATAAGGCTGACATCCCCCGTAGCAGCGCGTTTTGGCGACGATTACCTTGACGAATCGGTAGTCGAGCATGTTCGCGCGTTGTTGCAGAACGATCAACGGGTAGATGGCGTTTTACCGTTGATACGCGAGCAGATGCCTGTACTAAACGGAGCGACTGGTAGAACCGTCGCCGGGACCGCGGTTATCGGT
>CAYLWG010000254.1:0-3078 GCA_964387235.1 uncultured Dehalococcoidales bacterium | reverse complement strand
CGCACGCCCGGAGCTAAACGCAACGCCCGAAGCTAAACGCAACGCCCGAAGCTAAACGCAACGCCCAATCCCAAACCCTAACGCCACCGCTCACCCACTACCCGTAACGCAACGCCTCCGACGGCTTTATCTTCGATGCCTGCCGCGCCGGTATCAACGTGTTCAGCAGCGAGAACACCACTGCGACCAACACGATAATAGCCACGTTAAGCCACGGAATCGAAAACGTCAGACCGTCTATCTCCGCGCTAATCACCTGGAAGATATTCCAGCCGATAAGTGAACCTAACCCGATTCCAAGCGCCGAGCCGAGTACAGCCACCACACCCGATTCCATCAGAAACTGAATCTCGATCATCCGGCCTTTAAAGCCCAACGCCCGCATCATGCCAATCGACTGTCTGCGCTCGACAACCGCCCGGAACGCCACCACGCCAAGCGCGGCCACGCCCACCAACAAACCCAACCCCATAAATCCCTGGAACAACTGGTTGAACGCGTTATTTTGGGCCTGGTTTTCTGCGATATCCTGCTCGGTCGTCTTCGCCGACATCCCGTGTTCGATAAACACAGTTTCCAGCAATCGTGTGATTTCTTCGGCACGCGACGGGTCAGTCAACCTGAATTTGTAATCGACAAACGGCACCGGTTTATCGGAAAGTTCGTCCAGCACGGCAGGGTTCATATATATATCGGTCGAGCCCAGTTCAAACGCATCGGCGAACGGGTCGAGCACGCCGATCACCTTGCGACTAACCGACCTGCCACCGCCACCTTGCCCTATCGGGGGCCGGATCGTAATCTCTACGCCCTCGATCTCCCCACGCTCTTCTGGATCTATCCCCCTGATGCGGAACGTAGTTCCCCGCACGGGAGGTCCGCCACCGAATTCTTCCGATTCAATGATGTGGCCGGCCACCACAACCAGCATGGGATCGGCAGCAACTGCGGCCCATATTTCCCCCGGAGTGCTGCCATATTCGGGGTCCCAGTGGGTAAATTCGTAGGTGTTATTCAGCAACCAGGAATCGTCGGACGCCCGAATCCTCGCACCCCTGAAAGCCAGGTCTTCAGCACCGTCCTCCCGCGCCTCAACCCTTAGCCGGGCCTGCGATGTAATCAAAGTGAAATCAGAATTCGAAAGCCGCCCGCCGCTCGCTGCTATCACATCGTCAGGATTATCGAGCGGCAACTCGGGCTTTATCTCGGCCCGTATGTCAAAACCGCCAGAGACCGTATCCGGATTTTCTTCGATTGCGCTACCGAATCCGGTGATAATCGCAAAGATCATCATCGTGAAAATAACCAGCGAGAACATCGCCAGTGTCAGCCCGGTGCGGAAACGCGCTGCCATCGGATAGGCAATCGCCATCTTCACAATGGGACGCATCGTGCCCGACCTCGACGCCAGTTTCGAAACTATCCAGATTATTATCTGGGCATTGTGCATCACGACCCATACAGCGGCTGCTACCAGTGATACGCCCGAAAGGAGGAACATCTCGACTCCGCCATCGAGTTCACCAGTGAAACTGTCGAGCGCGTCGAACGGAAGGCCCCAGAAAATAAGCATTGCAACGCCGATAAACGTCATCGAAACACGTTTCTGGAACTCTTCCCGGTACCCATTGCGGTCAAGTAACCGGCGTATGACCAGCCCGATGCCAACGATAAGCAGCGTCACGCCCATCGACCACAGAGCAGCATTGTTGATCGCGAGGCCTTGAATCCCATTGTCGGGGTGCATTCCCATCATGGCGAACAGCAGTCCGACTGGAATCAGCGGCCAGCCAGATGCCAACCACGGTTGCACGAACTTGAATATTTTCCACAGAGACACCGCAAGCCATAACCCGGCGGCCTGCGTAATTACCTGCGCGACAACCACTTCGCCCGAATCATCGGCCATCGCGCTGAGAACGAACGGAATTACGATCGCCCACACAGCCAACACCCACACCACCAACACGACCACCTGCGATACGGCAACGTTGCTCGATTTAGAAGACTGCCAGATGTCCCTCGCAAGCGTGATCGGCCCACCCAGCCACTTCAACACTGTTTTCGCGCGCCTACCCACACTCGGAGTTTCGTCTTTCACGAACTCCTGCCCCAGCCCGCGAATGGCTACCACGATATTCAACTTGCTCACACGGTAAGCAGAAACCGCCACCGTAAGCGCGGTCAGGAACAGGCCAGCGGAAAACGCAATCACTATCGATTGCCATGTCACCCCGTACGAAAAACTGATCGAATCGTCCTGTGTAAATACTCCGGACATAATCTGCACAAGCAAAACACTCGCCGCCAACCCGAGTAACGTGCCCAGGGCGGCTGCGCCAATCGCATAAACAATTCCTTCGTAAAGGAACATCTGCACCAGGTGGCGCCGTTTCGTACCGATGGCCCGAATAATGCCCATCTCTGTGGTTCGGGCCGCTGCCAGCATCACGAAAACAAGGAAGATAAGCAGCAGCCCAACGATGATCGAAAACGAACCAAATATGCTGAAAATAAGAGTTACCTGAGAGCCAACCGATTCCGAAATTGTTAATCCGAGATTTTTAATCGGAACGACCTGTAACTCCACCAACTGCGACATCGGAATGAGTAGCGATTGAGCCAGTCTCTCATCGCCAACTCCCTCGATCACCCCGGCCACTACCGCCAGCGTAATGGTGTTCGTTGCGGCTACCTTGAACTCGTCCGAAGGGGCTTCTTTTTCGAGTTCAACAACAAGGTCGGCAAGCGTGTTGGTAGAAAATGGACCGCCTGTCGAGCCACCGGTCTCTTCCAGTTCTGCCTTGAGCGCAGCAACTACGTCTGGGGATTTAAAGGCTTTGAATAGCGATTCCGCAGCAGTTTCGTTAATAAACGCAAGTTGAAGTTCGTCGGCAAGGTCGTCTGACATCTGCTCGTCAACCCTCAAGCCGCCCACAACCGAAACTTCAATCATGTTGTACTGGCTGTTTCGGTCGAGTACGCGTTGCAAGGTTGTCAGTGGGAACAGGGCCGATGACCGTACTCGCTGGCTACCCCCGGCTATCCCCTTGCCTTCGACGATATCGATGACCGTGT
>CAYLWG010000253.1:0-3101 GCA_964387235.1 uncultured Dehalococcoidales bacterium | reverse complement strand
CGAGCAGCCTCGCGGCCGCGAACGCAGCATCGCCCCAGGGATACCAGTCGCCCGGGTTGGATTTGTGTTGCAGCAGGTAGGGGCTGGTTTCGCGGGCCAGTGTGTTCATTTTGGAAGTCTGGTTCCGGGTAATCTCGTAGCTGAGTAACTGGTGAATGTTTTGGCTGGCTCTGGCTTCTGGCTCTTTGATGCGCCGGGCCTCGGTTGAAGCGCGCCGGGTTTATTTCGGTATCAGAGCCCCGTTAGCTCAAGGGTTGTCACTTCGCCCGAATACATATCGACCACTCTTATCAGGTGATTATTAGTATCGGCTACAAAAATTCGACCGCCTGCTATCGCCAACCCGGCTGGCTCATTGAATTCCGCTTCGGTTCCAACGCCATCGGCAACGCCTTGCCTGCCCGAACCGGCGACTGTCCGCACCTCAAGTGAGCCTATCGCAATCGACTTGATTTTGTTGTTGTACGAATCGGCGATGTAGATCGTATCGCCATGAACGGCCAGACCCTGTGGGTGCTGGAGCAGGGCATTTTTGCCAGTGCCATTGTGGTCGCCAAAATCGAACAAACCTGTGCCAACCAGCGTCACCACCCTGCCCTCTTCGGCGATGGCTGCGACTCTGACCGCGCTGGTTTCGCTATCAATGAAGAACACGGCATTGTTCGATACTTCCACACCGTATGGCTGTGCGAGTCGTGCTTCGGGCTTCAGACCGTCTTTTATATCCTCGCCGCCATCGCCAGCAAATGGTGCAACAGTTCCCGCGGCAACATCCATCGACCAGAGCTGATGAAAGCCGGCCATCGCTATGTAAAGCACGCCCGCGTGGAGCGAGAGATCGTAGGGTGAGTTGAGCGGGACTTTCAGTGCGTTTCCGCCTTTATGGCGATACAGCGACTGCTCTCCTGTTCCCGCGATCGTACTGGCAAGGCCTGTTTCCAGATCGACTCTGACTATCGTGTGGGTTCCGGCATCGGCCACGTACAGTACGTCGCCATCGATGACTATTCCCTGAGGGTTATCGAAAAGCGGCTTCTTGAAATTTCGGTCGCGAAAAACGCCAGAGAGGTTTTGTTCTGGTTCTGGCCCCGGTTCCGGTTCTGGTTCTGACAGTGGAGATTCGCCGTTTCCGACAAGTGTTTCGACATTTCCTTCGAGGTCGGTTATGACCAGTCGCCTGTGGTTGGAATCTGAGATAACCAGCCGGTTGCCGGTCAAATCAGCGGTGATCTTTCCCGGGAACGAGAGAGGTGTTTCTTCTGCTGGCTCTGGTGAAATATCGAATTCGCCGCGTTTGAGAAGGCCCGTTGGTTCGTACTCTGCGATCATTTCATCGAGTACACGGGTGAGCGTTTCGATCTCGAATTCTCCCTCGTGGCGAGCTATGACCTTACCGGAAGGGCTGATGAACATCAGAGTCGGCCATGCCCTGACGCCGTACGACTTCCATATTTCAAAATTCGAGTCGTTCACTACCGGGTGGCCGATTCCATAGCGACGTACTGCTTCCCGCACGTTCTCGGTCGATTTTTCGTTGTTGAACTTGGCCGAATGCACGCCGATCACGGTCAGGACGTCGGCATATTTTTGTTCCAGCTTCCGCAACTGCGGAAGTACGTGCATGCAATTAATTCAGCAGTAGGTCCAGAAGTGGAGAATGACGAGGCGACCGCTGAGGTCGGAAATGCTGATTGGCGAACGGGTATTGATCCAATCGATCTTCTCTGGGAACTGCGGGGCGTAGATAGTTCCTTCGTAGCGCTTCGCCAAAGTGTTTCCTAGTCGTCCATGAACACGGGCTGTGTCCAGGCCTTTGTGCCTCTCGATGAGTAGACCGTGGCACGCACATAACCGTCCAGGCGGGTTGGCCTGTACGTGGGTGAATTACTTATAGATTCGTGCATGATCCGACCGTTTGCGCCCGTGAAAACAGTTGTGTATTTTGCCTTCGTTCCATCGGTGTGAGTCTCGGGCTCGATCTCGATTTTAATTTCGCGGGCGTTCGAAACCATGTCGCCAATCGTCACACCGGTCGATGCGTAAAATTCACCCTTGGCCATCGCTTCGAAAATGTCCTGCTGAGTCAGTGAAGCCGCCTTCACCTGCACCCATCCCCTGCCAGGGTTCGAGCGGTCAAGCCCAAACTCGCCCGTGTAGTGATGCGCATCGTCGACAGCGATGCCCCACACCCTACGGCCTTTGCTGAGTAGGCGGTCCCAGATTCCGGCCGTACTCGACCTGCCGCCCCCACCTTCGGTGTGTGTTTCAGGGTGTCCATTAAAGACCTCCATGAACTTGTAACCTTCGACCTGCATCATTGCCCCGTGATCGAACGCCCAGCGGAAATTCGGGTGGTTGATAGAAGCCATGCCACCCGCAGCAATGATCCGTTCGACGTTCTCACGCATCGCAGTGACTATGTCTTCCGAATCGGACGCTTCTACGAGTTCCGTTATTCCATAGCCGTTCACATGCACTGGCCCGCTGGAATTTCGCGATGTCACCTCTTCGCCCCTGACGAGCAGCGGCCATTTCGCTTTTTCAGCCTCACTGCCTTCGAGAATAGTCAGGTGGTTATGATCGGACAGGCAAAGCCAGTCGTAGCCGTGTTCGTGGTACCACTCGGCGACATGCTCGGGCGATTCGTCGCCGTCACTGTTGGTCGTGTGCGTGTGCAGGTTGCCCTTAAGCCAGCTTTTTTTAGTCATTGCCCGATGTTACAGAGGATTCTGCGTAATGGCCGTCGTTGACAGCAGCCAATCGCGGCGAGAGACTCTGCCAATGCCCCAAAGAAAACCGAGTTCCAGTCCAAAGCTCCGCACTCTTTTCCCCGATTACTGGCGGCTGGACAGCCTTGTGCGAGCAGAGGTATCTGATTTATCGGATGCGGTGCTCGACTGGACATTTGCTGATGGTTCTGGGAAATGGGGATGGGCCGGATGGTCGATAAGGCAACAGGTAAGTCACATGGCGTCGGTGCCGCTGCGGTGGCTGGTATCACGGTGGGGCGACCAGCTATTTGGCGACGATTTACCGGTTACGGCTGAGCGATATCTGTTGCTGGATTCCCCGAACCACGACAGGCGTCTTGATGATCGAGT
>CAYLWG010000252.1:0-3126 GCA_964387235.1 uncultured Dehalococcoidales bacterium | reverse complement strand
ACAACAATATTCAGGTCGTAATGCACGGCTGGAACACAGCCGTTGGAGCCGCCGCCGATCTTCAATTATCGGCTTCGATGCCCAACGGGCGATATCTCGAATACTGGCACCCGGCTCCGTATGTGAGCGGCATTCTGGCCGAGCCCATGCTGCTCGACGATGACGGCATGTTGCCGATTCCGGACGGGCCGGGATTAGGCATCGAGATAGATGAGGACGCCGTGCGGGCGCATGGCGAAGGTGCAGAGGACTTTGGGGCACTGTGAGTTTGAGGATAGAGTTTATTTGCCCATTGGGCAGGGGATAGTTCCGCTGGCCGCACTCCGACCGCTCGATGGCCTGACCTTTGGACGTCAGGCGAGTTTCAGGCAAAAGTCAGGCGAACGTCAGGCCAATTTTCACGGCCCCGTCTACTCGATTCGATGCGATATCAAAAGCTCGGTCTATTTCAGAAATGTTGATACGGTGCGAAATTATCGGGGCAACATTTATTTCGCCCGAGCCGATCATGCGCACCGCCTCGACGTAGCTCGCAAGACCGGGTTCATCCTGTGAACCAAGCACGGTAAAAACATCGGCACGGCTCTTGAACATCTGCGAGTAATCGAACAGCACCGGCTCTTCCGACTCTGGCAATCCAAACAAAACGACTTGACCTTCATCACGAACGAGATGAAACGCCTGTGAAAGGGTTTGAGTGGAGCCAACCGCCTCGATTACAAGGTCGGCACCAGCACCACCGGTCAGGTCTTTTACGGCCTGTGTAGCGGCATTACCCGTCACATCGATCATCTCATCGACTCCGTACTGCGCCCCGAGTTCGCGCCGCCACGAAAGTGGTTCTACAGAGATGATTCTCTCGGCTTCAAGTCGGGCCAGGATGAAATCCCAGAACAGTCCTGCGCTGCCCTGTCCGACTACCAGGCACGTCTTGCCTTTGAGCGATGCGGGAAGGCGCTTTGCCGCGTAAACAACTGTTCCAAGCTGCTGGGCGAGCGTCGCTGTTTCAATATCAACTCCGGGATCCAGTTTCAGGACGTGGGCGTCATCTACGACCTGGTAATCGGCGAAGCAGCGGGCGTTCCATATATGCGGAACCGTCAGCACGATATCGTCCTCGACGACCAGCCCTGAACGTGATTTGACAACTTCACCAACAGCCTCGTGTCCGGGGTGGCCCGACATTGCAGGAAAGGCGTTGATGCCCCAGCCGGTATTGACCATGTGCAGGTCACTACCGCAGATCGAAGCCGACAGGGTTCGGATCAGCACTTCGCCCGGGCCGACATCAGGAACCGCTACTTCCTCGCAGCGAACGATGCCTTGCTCAACTGCGACTGCGGCGCGCATGAGGCGTTTTGTTCGGGCCGTCATTAGGAGTAAGCGGCCAGTTCGGTGCCGTGGGCCGTCCACATCTCGTCGAACATATCTCGGATTTCGCCCAGCGACAGGACTGCCGCAGTGAGCGGATCGAGCGCTATGGCATGGAAGGCGGCTTCACGACTTCCTTCGAGAATTGCCTGAGTAGCGAGTTGCTGTACCGCCTGGTTCGAGCGACTCAGCGCCGCAAGTTGCCCCGGAATTTCGCCAACTGCCATCGGGTGAAAGCCAAGTTTGTCGATTAGCACGGGCACCTCGACGCTGCTCTGGTCGAGCAGATTATCGATAAGGCCCGTGTTCGGTACGTTCGCGTTTATTACGGTTGGCTTACCAGTTTCCATCGCTTCGATGATCCGGCACGCATACTCATCGGACCGTTCGGCAGTGAGTTTTTTATTGGAATTAGCGTCTTCAAGAAGCTGCGTGTAGTGGGTGTCGACTTTTGCGATACGACGTTGCAGGTCCTGCCGAATCTGGTCAAGGTTGAACCTGTCGATCACCTTCTCGTCGGTGCGAAAGTATGGAGTGTATTCCGACATGTGGCGGGTCGATTCAGTAACGAAGTAGCCAAACTGGCGCATGATTTCAAAGCGCACCGTATCGCGGGAATATATCTCTGGATTCTCCATTGCTTCGAAAAGCTTCGGATAGGCGTCGACTCCATCCTGCTCAAATCTGAGGAACCACGCGAGGTGATTTATACCTGCCACCCAGGCCGTGATCGAATCGCGTGGTGCGCCAATATAGTCGGCCAGATCGGCAGTCGTGTGCTGAACGCTATGGCACAGCCCGAGGGTCGGCACTTCGGTGGCATCGGCTATCGCCCAGCAGGCAATTGCCATCGGATTCGTATAGTTCAGCAAAACGGCATCGGGAGCAACATCCTCGATGTCGTGGCAGATATCCAGCAGGACTGGCGCAGTGCGGAGAGCCTTGAACACCCCACCCGGCCCGATCGTGTCGCCCACCGATTGATCGACCCCGTATTTCAGCGGTATCGCTATGTCGCGTTCAAAACTGTCTCCGACACGGATAGTTGTCAGCACATAGTCGGAACCAGCGAGTGCTTCACGCCTGTCGCCGGTCACTTCGATTTTCATGTTGGTGCCGGTGTCACGCGCCAGTTTTTTCGCGAACTTCCCCATCAGTTCAAGCCGTTCTGCGTCGGTGTCCATCAGTGAGACCGTTGCATCGGAAAGTTCGGGCACGCACATCATGTCCTGCAGCAGGCGACGGGCGAACACGACGCTACCAGCACCGATAAGTGAAATTTTTGCCAAGTTCTTGTTTCCTTAAACGTTCGTTAATTCCCTCTCATGGAGGAGAGGAGGCAGCTGGCAGTAGCATGCCATTCTACCTCTGAGAAAACCAGTAGAGAGCATTGAGAAGCTATCCCAAAATACGTTGACCGGCGAGGGCGTCTGATTGAACTTTCCTCTCACCCCAACCCTCTCACAGACGGATCGGGGGTTAAATTGGAGAGCAGGTGCAAGGGGTGAGGTGATTCCAAGGAATTGTCTGTTTCTAACGAGTAGGTCTTGATCCAACAATTTCTGACAGCGTCATCGAATGAAACACACCTGGCACCATGCGAAATCCGGTTCTGATAGCACCAAAATAAAAAGCCCTGCCCCCGATAGCGTCACCAACTGCTGGCAACGATTCTGGATGCTGTCTATATCGATATGAAGGCTAGGGCTAATCGACAATTGATCAAAACCCGTACCGGATTGCAGCAGGGAGTGC
>CAYLWG010000251.1:0-3127 GCA_964387235.1 uncultured Dehalococcoidales bacterium | reverse complement strand
CTCCAACTGGCCTCAGCCATAACATGGAGTACCTAATTGTCGATTAGCCCTAGCCGAGGCGGGCGTTTTGCTCCGGGCGTGTGTTTTGCTCCGGGCGTCACGGTCGAACCGTGACTTGGTCGCGTATGCAGCTCCGCGGGGCACGCCAGGGCCTGTTAACATCGCCTGAGCTTATGCCGGGCGTGCCGAGGCCGCACTTGGGCACGCGCGAGCTCCGCGGGGCAGACCAGAGCCTGTTAACATCGCCAAAACCTGCTGCCCTGCACACCCGAAGCAAAATCCACCTATCCTGCTTACAAAGGCCTTGGCGTGCCCCGCGGAGCCGCATGCGCGACCAAGTGCGCCTCGCACGCCCGGAGCTATGGAGAACCCCGCACTTGTCGTACACCCACATCTTCGCTGGAAATCCGCTCGACCGTGGCGACCACGAGCGTCGGGACGAAGATCTACTCAAGCGAATGATTCGGTACGAGAACGTCCGAATACTGCCGTTCCACAAACTAAAGCCACTGGTAATGCGCCAGCCAGATGCCGAACTTGCGTGGATAGGTCACGAATTTTTAGACGACCTGCCACCCGAGGCCGGTGGCCCCAAATTTCTCGGATTCGATAACGACCGTAACCCGCACTTCGCAGTCGATATTTCAAAGGTCGAAGACCCAACACACATCGCAGCACTCGCGCCCGGTGCATCATTCGAGGACGGTCGTGCAGCCGCCACCGATATTCCGGGAAGGGAATCGGGGATACTTGCGCAGGCGAGGTCGAACCTGAGCTGGCACGCCCAGCACCGGTTCTGTTCGGTCTGCGGCAGCGAATCACAGAGCTTTCGTGGCGGCCTGATGCGACAGTGTCCAGACTGTAATTCGCAGCATTTTCCGCGCACCGACCCCGTCGTAATCATGCTCGTCTACCGGGGTGACAAGTGCGTTATGGGCCAAACACAGGCACGCTCGGACTCGACGTTTTATTCGTGTCTCGCTGGCTTCATGGATCAGGGCGAATCGATCGAAGAAGGCGTCAGGCGAGAGGTACGTGAAGAAGCCGGTCTTGAGGTCGGCAGGGTCACCTACCACTCGTCACAGCCGTGGCCGTTTCCCTCTTCGCTAATGATCGGCTGCCATGCCGAGGCAATTTCTGATGAAATCGTGATCGACCGCGGTGAAATGTCGGACGTTCGATGGTTCACAAAAGCTGAAGTGAAACTGGCACTCGAAGATAAGCTGGATGGCGTGAACATCCCCGGCCCAATCGCCATCGCCCACCACCTCATCAAAGCCTGGGCCTACGGAACCGCGGGCGTTTAGCATTGAAAGATGTCACCTGTATGCGGGTAACCAAAACAGCAATTGGAGGCTCAACTCAAAGAACAGATTTCGTTATTGAAAATCTCGATCAACGAATTTGACGAAAGCGTCTACGAGGCGGCGACTTCAACTGGACTCCCAGTACGGACAGCACCGACTACACGATGTACAGGTAACGGCTACTGGCCGTAAATTTCGATGTCCGGGCTGGATATTGAGATCGTGAACCAGAACGCCCGCCTGCTTGGGAGCGGTGTGAGCCGTGTACCTTCGAATTCGCCAGAAATAGCTGAACCGGCCATATTCCAGATCGAACCGGTCTGAATATCCGTGAACGAGCCGTTCGCAAACTCAAACTCAAGCTGGCGGCCTTCGACCACCGGCGAAAACACTGTTGCGATAGGCCCATTCGTTAGCGAAAACACCACGATCGGTTCACCACCAATCTGATCGTTCACCGCGGCATCACCAATGCGGGCCGGAGGGTATGCTCGCTCGCTCCCGCCGATCGCAACGGCAACGACTATCTCAGCAGGCCGCAGTGCATCGCTTACGAGGCCGGTATCGACCGGGAACGGATACCGGTCGTCGCCATCGTTTATGAAATCACCGTAGCCAGCAAACGGGTCTCGCCCGTACTGCGATTCCGATGTTCCCAGCCCCTGTTCACGCGAGAGAATCTTTGTCGTCGGGTGCAGTTCTGTCCACTCGCTCCATGTCATCACAGAAGACGGTAAATGGGTCAACCGGGTGCCGGTCATGTCACCTACAACGGCTTCGCCACCAGTCTGGAACCAGTACGACCCGCTGGCGTGGTCGAACATCACCATATCGGAGTTGTAGAGCGCACTCGTATTGCCGAAAACCAGTACCTCGCCTTCGATTCGTCGGTCGAAAATAACCCCCGAAGCGCACAACGGGCAGTATGTGACCAGCAATGGCACACCGTCGATCACATCGTTGACTATTTCATGAAAATTCAGGTACTTGATCGGATAGGCGTAGGCCTGCCCGTCTCCGCTCACATAACCGAGAATTGTGTCTCCACCGGTAAGCCAATCGCCGCCACTTACATCTTCATATTGCGGCGAATAGATGGGCTTGATCGCGTCTCTCAGTCGCTCGATCAGGGCGTTGCTGGCATCCGATAGTCGCCTGGAAGAACCATCGAACGTATCGAAAACGATATCGCTAAGTTCAACCGAACGAATATCCCGGTTGAGATCGGGCGGAGTGCCGGCTGGCAGTGTTTGCGCCTGAGCTGAGGCTGGAACCTGAGTCGGCTGCCCAGTTGGCGTCGCATCGGGCGCTGACGTTGGAACCGGTGCCAGTGTCGAAGACGATGTCGTTTTCACGGCCGGAGCCGCAGCAGCGGGCTGAGACTGGTTATCCCCGCCGTTATCGCCATTCGACTGGCACGCCACGAGTGCCACCGACGAGATCAGCAGTAAGCCAAAGAGACCAAACAGGCGGCAAAAAGGTGTTGGCATGCTGCATTCGATGCACAACAGGCCCGGAACGATCTATGAAATCGTTGGGTATCGGCCAAAGCGGCGCGCGGGTTAAGATCTGCCTACTTGACGAGTGCTTACATGCCCACTTCGGTTGGCTTGCCACTGAGACACACGTATCCCCAGAGGTCCCTCGGCTCCGCGGACTCCGCTCGGAAAATCGAACTGACGCGAGTCACCGCTCCCCCGCGCAACACCCCGCATTCCCGACGCCACACGTAACGACCCGCATCCCCGACCCCGCGCAACAACCAGATTTCCCGACCCCTGGAGCCTGTCTCATTGTGTGTGTTTTGCGGATTGAACGTG
>CAYLWG010000250.1:0-3136 GCA_964387235.1 uncultured Dehalococcoidales bacterium | reverse complement strand
ACGACCGCGCGATCGGCAATTTCAAGACCATGCTCGACAATATGCGTGGTCATAACAACCGTGCGGCCTGCTTTGCGGTATTCGTTAATCACATCGTCGAGCCTCGAAACCGATTGGCCGTCCAGCCCCGATTCCGGCTCATCAAGCAGCAACAGTTGAGGTTCGTGCATGAGCGCTCTGGCAAGTGCCACGCGTTTTTGAAACCCATGTGACAGGGTCCGAATGCGATCGTCCAGAGTCGCTTCGATTCCGACCTGCTCCGCCGTGCGGGCGATTCGTTCATCGATGTTTTGCAGCCGGTAGAGGCTTGCGAAAAACATAAGGTTTTCTCGCCCGGTCATATCTGCGTAAAGCATGGGTGAATGCAGTACCGAACCGGTTAGCCCGCGTGCGGCAGGCCCGCTGGTCGCAAGGTCAACACCGTAAATAGAAACGGTCCCACTATCGGGCTGAGTGAGCATCGCAAGAATGCGGAGCAAGGTCGATTTACCGGCACCGTTTGAACCCAGCAGCACTGTGACTTCGCCGGGCGGAATCGACATGTCGAGGCTGCGCAGCACGGCCGTTTCGCCGTAGTTTTTTACAACGTTTTTCGCGTCGATGGCAGGTTTAATTGCGGTGCTGACCAATGCAGAAAGTTCCGTTAACTCTTTACCGCGAAACGGCGTTTGAACGCATCGGGCGACATTGATGCTTCGTCCGCGAGCCGCTTCAGCATTTCGTCATCTTCGAGATCGGCGGTTTCGAGGCGGATCATATAGCGTCTTGCTACATCGTAGTACAGGGAATTTGTATCGACCATCCTTATCGTTGTCTTGCCAGTTTTGGCATCCCGCATGTCCTCGAACGGCACTGCTTTGAGCTGGCTATCGACAATGCAGATCATTGCGCCCTGGGAAGTTCGTTCATCGTCAGAATCACCGAGTAGAAACCGCACTGCACCGTGTCCGAGCGTGCGCGTGTAGTCGATATCAAATGGAATCGGAGGAGCCGAGCGCAACTCATAGCCAAGTGTTAAGTCAACAATTCCCATCGCCTCGCCCCGTTCGGCAAAACGACGCTCTACCTCTACCCGCAGTATGCGTGCCAGTGGCAGGTCGGCAAGCTTGATATTGCCGTACTCATCACGCGGAATTTCGACGCCCGATATGTTTCGCAGATCGCTTATATTGAACTTGGAAGCGACGCCCTCGGCGATGATCGCTACGCCGTCGGGCCGACCAGACACCCGTCGTTTTAGAATCGCTCCTTCGAGCACATCGCAAACGTCGGACAAGCTCACTGTTGGCCCCGAAAACTCCTCGGGGATAATAGTTATGGTCGATGCCGATGCCTTGCCAATTCCGAGTGCCAGATGGCCGGCATGACGACCCATTGCAACGATGAAGTACCAGCGGTTCGTTGTGCGTGAATCCTCCCTGAGGTTCATCACTATTCCCGTTCCCACATGGCGCGCCGTCTCATATCCGAACGTGGGCATATCGCCCGGCAGCGGCAGATCGTTATCAATAGTTTTCGGTACATGCGCCACTTTCAGTCTGCCCCCGGCAGCGCGTGCGATTTCCGAAGCGCCAAACGAAGTGTCGTCACCACCAATCGTAATCAGGTGGCTGATACCGAGTTTTTCGAGAGTCGAAACGCAGGTTTCGAGGTCCTCCGGGCGTCGAGTCGGGTTGGTGCGAGACGTGTGGAGGATAGACCCGCCCTGGGTGTGGATAGTCGAGACATCCGGAATCGCGAGATCGACAGTCTGCGACGTATCACCTTTAACAAGGAACTCGTAGCCGTTCTTGATTCCCACAGCTTCGTGCCCGGAATTAACAGCTTCGATAACAGCGGCGGAAATCACGCTGTTGATACCCGGTGCCGGGCCGCCACCAACAAGAATTCCTATCCGCCCCTGCCTGTTCGCCATCCGTGTACTCTCCCAGCTATCTGCCACTGCCTGCCCCGACGCCTGCCCTAATGACTGCCACCAAAATGGGCCACCGGATAGTCTGCCGGTCAGTCTGTGCTGAATGTTTAACCTGTCGGGAATCGTCTATCGGCAACAGGTCGAAACCAAGAATATGCGAACAACAGCAGATGTGCGTGAGGCTGGCATGACTGAATCACCGAAGATTCAGATTTCGGAATAGACTCCCTCTGGGCAATTCAGATGCCCGATTAGTTAATCGACAATATTCAGTTGGAAATTATTCACAATGACCCAGCACGATCACGAAACGAACGCGATAACCGAAGCGTGGCGAACGGCCCTTACTGTAGGGCACCGCGATGCCCCATCTTCTTTCCTGCCCGGTAATCCCAGATGCAGCATGTGCCAGATCCCGATGGGGGGTATCGGCGGAGTACTGATGAAATCACTCCGTGGCCGATATCGTTCGCGTAAGAGCCCTGGAATTTGCAATCTCTGAGACGACATCCTTCCCGCCGGTGGCGCGGAAATCGATATCACTGTGATCTTTGCCGATGTTCGTGGCTCGACTTCGATCGCTGAGAAAATTGGGCCTGTCGAATTTGCCAGCTTGATGAATCGCTTTTATGAAGTTGCAATGAACGCGTTGCTACCTCAGAACGCCGTCATCGACAAGATGATCGGCGATGAAGTGATGGCGTTTTTTGTTCCCGCATTCCAGAAAAATGCTCCTGTGGCGGCCGTGAAGGCAGCCACCGAAATCCTTCGCGGAGTTGGTTTCGGATCAGGAAAAGAACCCTGGCTGCCACTGGGAATAGGTATCCATTTCGGCGAAGCGTTCGTTGGAAAAATCGGTGCAGGGAATGTCAACGACTTCACAGCGCTTGGCGATACGGTAAATACCGCGGCGCGGCTACAGAGTTACGCAAAGGCAGGCGAAATAGTCGTTTCGGAAATCATCTACTCGCACATCGCATCGAACTACCCTGATACGCCGCTGCAACATATCGAATTGAGCGGTAAAGAAGAATCGTTCGGAGCCCACATTATTTCTGTCGACTAAGTCGATTAGTTTTTACGCACTGAAACGGCGTGACGGTTCGGATTTGCACCTGCTAAGAGGCCGGGTTGGTTCGGTAGCACCCCGACTTAGTAACTATCCCAAAACACCCTCTCCTTTGGGAGAGGGTTGGGGTGAGGGGGAAGCTGTTCTGTAGA
>CAYLWG010000249.1:0-3151 GCA_964387235.1 uncultured Dehalococcoidales bacterium | reverse complement strand
TCCCAAAATCGGCATCGTCGGCGAAGATCTCGATGCAGTCAGCGCACCCGGACGCCAGTGCTTCCAGGGCTTCTGCATCGACCGTGATCCCGGGGTTGGGTTCTTCAGCAGCTGGATCAACTTTTCGATTTCGTATCTGCGGCTTGTCACTATCGGCATGACGTTTGCCTTCATAACTGCCGGACTTGCCGAGGCATTTCTGTTCTCGAAATCGGTGGGCAAGGGCCTGCCCACCGCCGGTATGTTCCGGCGGACGGTGCAGGGAGCCGCTGCTGGCGGGATGATGAACCTGTGTTCCGCGTGCATCGTTCCCGTTTCCTCGGCGTTTCACCGGAGAGCCAGTATTGAAGGCGCCATTGCGATGGTGCAGGGTTCGACCACACTGAATATCCCGGCGCTGGCGATGGTTTTCTTCGTGTTCAGTCCCGTATTGGGTTTCAGCCGACTGATATTTGCTGTGGTCGGGGCTTTAATAATCGGGCCAATCGTTGTTTACAGTGTCAGGCGAAACCGAGAGCAACCCACAGAAGTACCTGACCTGACCAGCGACCCGGCAGATCTTCTCGGTTGGAAACAGATCCTGGTTCCCGCGTTCAGACAGTGGGCCAAATCGAGTATCGGATATGCCATTCGTCTCTCGCCAGTCATGATCTTTGCCGGGTTCGCCAGTGGGCTGGTTATCCAGTGGCTGAGTCCGGAAGTAGTGGCGACTTATCTTGGCAACGACGCCCGCGGGGTGCTTATAGCCGCGACGTTTGGCTTACTCATCAACGTTCCGCTGCTGTTTGAGATTCCGCTGGTCGCTTTACTTCTGTTGCTGGGCATGGGCACCGCACCCGCTGCAACACTTCTATTTGCAGCAGCTGCCGGTGGGCCGGTGACTTTCTGGGGACTCGCCAAGTTGATGCCACGAAAGGCCATCGCCACTTTTGCGACAGCGACGTGGGCAGTGGGAGCCATTGGGGGTTTGCTCGTTCTGGCTGGTGGCTCATATTTCTGGGAAGACGCGGGGTTAAACGACCGGATAGCGAAGGCATCAGAAAGACGAACGGTCGAACAACTGTTTCTGGCATCGGCCGGTGACCCTATCGACCGGGCTGATTATCCCGAAGTCTTCGACGGTATTCCGGCTCCCGATGAATTCGCACCGTTCCAGAACATCGCACCACTGATCGGGACAGATGCGCTGATCGAAAACAGATATCCAGGTGTGGCGATCTTCGACTTTGACCGTGATGGTGACCTCGACTTCTATGTCACGTCTGCCGAATCGAACGCCGTGTTCCAGATAACTCGCGGGGGCCCCAACAAGCTGTTCAGAAACGATGGCAACGGGCAGTTCACCGAGATTGCCGCAATCGCGGGGGTGGCTGCTGAGACACAGAATTCAACAGCAGTTGCAGCCTGCGATTTTGATAATGACGGATTCCAGGACTTGTATGTCGGCGCGCAGGGGCGCATTGGCGATAATCTCGACTATCGTTCAGCGCTGGAAGACCCTTCGCTGGCATCGGTCGTTCTGGACCGCCTGTTCCTCAACAATGGAGACGGGACGTTCACCGATATCACGGCGACGGCTTTCGGCAATTCGATAAACATCCGTTCGACCGCGAGTATCGCCTGCGGCGACGTGGACAACGACGGGTGGATTGACCTCTATATTGGCAATCGTGCCGATCAGGATTTCGTTCGGTTCGACACGGCGCGGCATCACGGGAATTACAACACTTTCTATCGCAACAATGGCGATGGCACGTTCTCAGACCTGACCGTAGAAGCGGGGCTAGTTTCGCCTCCGATACGAATGCGGGACAGCGAAGGCAATCCAATCACTTTCCCATCCTCGGGGGGCGACCAGATCGAGGGTTTCGATCCGAGTATTGTTGATGCAAATGGCAATACCGTTGGTGATCCTACCGGCCAGACCTGGGCGACGATGTTCTTCGATCACGATGCGGATGGCGACCTCGATCTGTGGGTGGCAGACGATGGCGACCGCCTGAAGGTTTACCGCAACGATTCAGATGGCAACGGAATTTCGTTTACCCGTATCGAAGAACAGCTCGGAATCGATCAGTCGGGAAACTGGATGGGCTTCGCGCTCGGTGATTACGATGGCGACGGCGACCTCGATGTGTTTGTCACGAATATGGGGTTTCAGCCGCTAGGCCGCGCGTGGCTTGATGTCCCAGCTGCCGACTGCCTTTACTACCACTCGACTGACTACGGCACCTGCTTTAACGCTTTGATCGAAAACCGGGTGAACGAGGGAGATGACCCCGACCGTTTCGGGGCGTTCGCATTCGTTTCTGGAAGCACGCAGGTGGAAGCAAGTACGGTGGTTCCGCCAGCTTCTTTGACTGGCGATTTTGAAGCTGCAGGCGGCCAACAAATTTCAGGGCTTGAGGCATACGAATTCGGGTTCGGGACAGTCTTTTTCGACATGGATAACGATGCAGATCAGGATCTTTACTGGCTGGGTTCACTGGCTGCTCGTGGAGAAGGGCCGGGGGGTGATGTTGCACCCGGTTTCGGCCGGATGCTGCAAAACACTGGCAATGGCGCGTTCAGGGACATCACGGCAGAGTCGCACATGGTTGGTTCACTGGCGGTCGATTACTCGATACTCGACCCCGGCAATCCTCGTTTCAGCGCAAAAAGACAACGGCTGGGTGCTGAGTTTCACGAGAACGGCAAGGGTGTCGCTGTTGGTGACCTGAATGGTGACGGGTTCATCGATGTGATCGGGACTAACAGCAACGGCGAGACGTTTAACGCCGAGGGCGAACGTTCGGTTGTTGGTGGGCCGCTTTTCGTCTGGATGAACTCGGGCAATGACAATAGCTGGGTTTCGTTCCGGCTAAAGGGCCGTATGGCGATCGACGGAACTGGCTCGAACGCCGATGCGATCGGGGCGAAGGTCGTCGTCTCTCATGTCAACTCTGATGGGGAATCTATTACTCAGATCAGGGAAGTGCTGGGCTCTTCAAGTTTCCTGTCGATGAGTTCACTGGATGTCCATTTCGGGCTGGGGAGCGCCAGTACAGCGAGCGTGATTATCGAGTGGCCAAGCGGGGCGACGACGAAGCTGGCCGATCTCGCCACGGGCCAGTTGTACGAGTTGGACGAGCCGCGTTAGCTCCGGGCGTAG
>CAYLWG010000248.1:2215-3195 GCA_964387235.1 uncultured Dehalococcoidales bacterium | reverse complement strand
TCGCAATATTATTAGGAATCCCGTTAGGAGTGTTAGCCGCAGTTAAGCGCGGCACTTTCTGGGACTACTTTGGAAGGAGTATGGCCATCGTCGGGCAGGCCGCTCCACCGTTTGTCACCGCACTGGTGGCAATCTGGATATTCGCCGTCTGGCTAAACTGGCTCCCGGCTGGTGGGAGATCTCCAGATTTTAACTGGAAGGAGTACATCCTTCCGTGCATTGCACTCGGCTGGGGTGCGGCCGCCAGTTTGATGCGGCTTACCCGCTCGTCCATGCTGGAAGTGCTCGACTCCGAGTACATTCGCCTTGCCCGTGCGAAAGGAGTGGCCTGGAATTGGGTCATTTACAAGCACGCCCTTCGCAACGCACTTATCGCTCCGGTCACTTCGGCCCTGTTGGTATTTTCGGGCTGGCTGAACGGCGCGCTTGTTGTCGAGATCGTGTTCGCGTGGCCTGGCATCGGCTACGACGCCCTGTTCCGTGCGGTCAACGACAACGATTTTCCGCTGCTGCTTGGCACGGTCTTCATCTTCATCTTGATTTACCTGGTATTCGCGACGATCGCGGACATCGCATACACACTGATCGACCCACGAGTCCGGATCAGTTCGACTTCGGTCTAACGAGGGATATTGATGTCAACGTCTGATACTCCGGCGGAATACGAGCACGAAGATACTTCTACGATCGATGCACCTCTAAGGCCGATGGTGGTTAAAAGATCGCTTCTTGGTCGATTCTGGTGGTTCATGCGGCGATATCCTGTCTTGCCGGCGGCCGTCCTGATCATTCTTGTGCTTGCTGCAATCTTTGGGCCGATGGTCGCTCCGTACGAACGCGATATCGGGCCCGTCGGCGACCGTCACCTGGGTGTGTTCAGGTTTTCTGAACTTCCAGCAGAAAAGCAAGATGCACCGCGTTACAGCCTGTGGCCGGCCGGGTTCCACTTGCTCGGATCAGACCACATAGGCCGTGATGTT
>CAYLWG010000248.1:0-2185 GCA_964387235.1 uncultured Dehalococcoidales bacterium | reverse complement strand
AATCTCGATGCAGGTAGTCCTTGTTTCGCTCGTTTTGGGAATGTTCATCGGGGTATCGCTGGGAGTTATTTCTGGTTATTACGGCGGAATAATTGACGAACTGATAACAAGAATTGTCGATATCTGGTACGCAATGCCATTCCTGATGGTCGCGCTAATCGTCGTATTGGTCTTTGGGCGTGGTCTGACGGTGCTGTTATTCGTTCTGGCATTAATCGCGTGGTCCGCGTTCGTGAGGGTGATCCGCGCCCAGATCATGGTGTTGAAGCAAATGGATTATGTGGCGGCGGCCCGTGTAAACGGTGCGTCTGATTTCCGAATAATGTTCAGACACCTGGTTCCGGGGATCATGAACACGGCGATTGTTGTTGGGACGCTGAACACGTCGGGCCTGATCCTTGCGGAATCGGTACTCAGCTTCGTAGGTGCCGGTATCCAGCCGCCAACTCCAGCATGGGGCGTTATGACAAACGAAGGCCGAGACTACCTGACGGTTGCCCCGCACCAGGTGCTGGTGCCCTCAGCAGCAATCTTCATGGTAGTGGTTTCGCTGAACTTTTTGGGTGACTGGCTGAGAGACCGTCTCGACCCGATCCTGCGACAGATCGATTAATCCGGGACTGTTCGATCCCCTCAAACTGAAAAACTAAAAAAGCCCCCGGTATAAACACCGGGGGCTTTTTGTAACAGTCGGAAACATTCGGGTAATCGTAGGTCGGTCACACAAAATGAGTGGGCTGCAACTTGCATACGGCGCAAATGCCACAGATGAAAGAAGATGTGAAGCCTTCAGTGCCGCGAATAATGGGCCACCTGTTCTTGCTAGCCGCAAACATTACTTTGTTAACACGTTTCAAGCCAGGAACAGCCCCTGCCTTCGGGTTCAGGTGAGGTGGTCCCGTTCGTCTGAACAGCGCTGTCCGGCCCGTTAGTGGCTTGCCTGCCGACGAATTTACCGTTGCTTGCCGGTCGGGCTTAGAAACTACCGCTACCTCCGTTTCCGCCGGGCGAAGGGAAAGTTCAACAAGTCGTACTCGCCTGAAAAAATGTTTTTGAATATTCTTCAGATTCTCCCTCGGCCATTTCTATGACATCGCAAGCCCCAAAACGCAGCTCACTAATAGCGAACAACGCGAGAAGGCCGCTCAGGCCTGACCTGCCCCCCTCAAACGTATCCAGTTGAAAAATCAGATACTGGATGAATTGAAGGGAGGCAGAAATGCCAAGAAAAGGACATAGTCCGGAACAAGTTCTCAACAAGCTCCGGCAAGTAGAGGTCGCCGTTGCAGGTGGCAAGAGCGTGGGAGTGGCAGTGCGCGAGATCGGTGTCACCGACCATACCTACTATCGTTGGCGGCGCGAGTACGGTGGTCTCAATCTTGACCAGGCAAAGCGACTCAAAAAGCTCGAACAGGAGAACGCCAGGCTGAAGCGAACAGTTGCGGATCTGGCTCTGGACAAGCAAATCCTGAAAGAAGCGGCAGAGGGAAACTTCTAAGCCCTTCTCGTCGTCGCAAGTGCGTGGAGCGCGTACAGCGGGTGCTGCCTTCGGTATCTGAGCGCAGAGCCTGCAAGGTGATCAATCAACCCAGACCGACACAACGCAGAACTCTGAAAATCCTGAACGATGAAGAGTCGTTGACCCAGGACATTGTCAAGCTTGCAGTACGGTTCGGCAGGTATGGATATCGCCGAATCACTGCACTGCTCAGGGATCAAGGATGGCAGGTGAACCACAAGCGTGTCGAACGCATCTGGCGACGAGAAGGGCTGAAGGTACCGAAGAAACAGCCGAAGAGAGGACGGCTATGGCTGAATGATGGATCAATTACCAGGCTGAAAGCGGAGCGCAAAGGTCATGTATGGGCTTACGATTTCGTGGCCTGCCGGACCGAGGAGGGGCGCGCTGTTCGTATGCTCACGGTTATCGATGAGTACACGAAGGAATGCCTTGCGATCAGGCCTGAAAGAAAATTCAGGTCAGACGATGTGATCCATGCGTTGGCTGAACTATTCGTCCTCAACGGTGCACCGGAGCATCTTCGCTCAGACAACGGGTCGGAATTTACCTCGAAGATGATCCGGGAATGGTTGGAGCGAGTTGGAGTGAAGACGCTCTTCATCAAGCCGGGCAGTCCATGGGAGAACGGCTACAACGAAAGTTTCAACGGAAAACTCAGGGACG
>CAYLWG010000247.1:0-3212 GCA_964387235.1 uncultured Dehalococcoidales bacterium | reverse complement strand
AAATTCCGTCAATAATCTGGCAGCCCCCACCCCCGAAGCCGATCATGTCGATGATGATATCGACGATGAAGTGGCACCTGGCATCAAGTTGTTATCAACCGGCGATGCCGCCGCGGATGGGATAGAAGTCACCTCTGTCTCAGTCGGGCGGGGTGGCGTCGGGCAAGACGTCGGAAAAGTGCGTCGGACCGGATAGATATTCGAATTTCGGGGCGATGTCCCCGCGGTCAACTGATTTCAGGCAGGTGCTTGATCAGGAACAGTACGAGGCCCACCGCCAGCAGTGCCAGTGCCACCAGGTTCAGCATGCTGAGTACCAGAAACTTTGGCAGGTGCTTGAGCAGGAACGCTGCACCCAGCAATCCCCACATCGCAGTAGTCAGCAGTTCTCCCCCGGTGTTGAAAGAAATAAGCGCTAGAACCAGGAAAATCAGCGCGCCGGAGAAACCGTAGATTGATGGCGTGTAGATAAAGGGCATATTTACTTTCCTCGTTTTGGACTCTTTGAACTTTTTGGGAACTCTGGAATTTTCAGCTGTACGATTTTCCAGTTTCGCTTTTCGTTAAATAGTAGTTTCTCCCAAACCAACTCACCAGTTCGTTATCGCTCCATCATTCCTGCGTAGCCGCGGCGGCCAACCCCGCGGGTCGACAGCCGCATGTTCAGCCGCCTCGATATCGAACTCCACGCCCAGCCCCGGCACATCGGGACACCAGGCGTACCCGTCGGCCCACTCCAGTTGTTGTGGGAACAACTTTGTGGCGTAAGAACCGGGCCTTCTTGGCATCTCTTGCACTCCGACGTTGCTCGACGCCATGCAGAGCGCGACGCACGCCGCTGCGGAAACCGGGCCAAGTGGGTTGTGCGGGGCGATATCGATATAGTGCGTTTCGGCCCAGTGCGTGATTTTCAGAGCCTCGGTCAAGCCCCCAACGATACACAGGTCGATTCGGGCGTAATCGATCAAGTCCTCTTCGATAACCTCCCGGAACGGCCATTTGCTGGCCCACTGTTCCCCGGCGGCTATCGGCAAGTTCAGTTGCCTGCGCAAATTTCGGTAACTTCCCCGATTTTCAGAACGTATGGGGTCTTCGATGAAAAATGGCTTGTACTCCTCGAGATCACGACACATCTGGACAACGTGAGCGACATCAAGCCGCGTGTGGACATCGAAAGTTATCTGAATGTCGGGCCCGACAGCTTCTCGTACACGGCTCATCTGCTCGACTGCAATTCTCATCGATTCGGTTGGCTCAAGTGTCGAAATGCCCGTTCCCTCGAACATCCCACCAGTTTCGGGCTGTCCCCACCTGACAAACTTCCAACCGGCCTCGACCGTCTCCATAGAATTGGCAACCAGTTCATCAATGGTCGCACCCTGGTTATGCGGGTAGCAGACGACCTTGTTTCGTACAGGGCCACCCATCAGCTTGTAAGTTGGCATACCAACCGATTTGCCTTTGATGTCCCAAAGCGCAATATCGATGGCTGAAATGGCACATGTGTATACGCTATCGGCAGGGAAAAATCCCGATCTGAACATCTCCTGCCAGAGCCGTTCCGTCTCCCACGGGTCGGAGCCGATCACAAGCTCGGCCAGATGATCGATCGCCTCGCCAATAGCGCGCCCCCAGTTTCGTATCCCCACTTCGCCCAGCCCGTGATGACCTGCATCGGTATCGACCCGGACGATCATGTAGGGTCGGCCGCCTTCGTCTTGAACCGAAAAACTTCTGATCTGTGTGACTTTCATTTATTTTTGTCTTTTATTCGCCTTGTTGATCGAGCCGATACGGAGTGAACGGCGGCAGTGTAAACCCTTTTCGCACAATTGGATGAAGTGAACGGTTCCTGCCTCGTTTAAGAGAGCCCAGAAAGAGCGTGTTGCCAACAGCGATTCGTAAGACTGCGAATGGCGAGGAGCGATGCCTGCACCGGCATTCTGACGGTACGCCTACCACCCAACTTGAAAAGCGAAGAATACTGGGAAAAACTAACCTCCCGCTAGACCTGAAACGAAACCCGTAATCATCGGACGACGGTAATTCGACGTGCGGGCAATGGTCTGGGAGATAAAAAATGACGGATACAGGGACACCCACCGGGAAGTTACATCCAATTGCGAAATGGTCGTTGATAGTCGGCCCGTTACTGGTCGTAATTTTCAACTTTCTGATGCCAACAAACGGTTTGTCGCCGGTTGACCCATCAGATACCAGCACGTATATCGGGACACTGGGAGCCGATGCTGATCTGGCGAAGGTCTACATCGTTCTGATACTGCTCGGAATTGTGTTGTACACGCGGGGGATAATCGGTCTGTGGGGAATTGCCCCAGAAGGCGATTCGAAGCGCAGGCTCGGAGTGGGACTGCTCGGCAGCGTGGCGGCACTGAGCGTTTGGGCCGTATTGCTCGGCCTCGGGTTGGCTGAAGCAAGTGTCGCCGCGAAAGTTGTCGGAGCTACACAGGCAGGTGCTGCTGAGGCAGCGGCTTCGGCGGGTCTGGTCGCATCCACCTTGCACGCCGCATATTTCGGCGTATTCCAGGTAGCGGCATACGTAGCATTCCTCTCTTTGATACCGGTCGGCGCCGGACTTGCCATTAGCGGCATCGTTAGGCGTGAATTCGGCTGGATACTCGTGGCAGTCGGAGTGGCAACTGTGGTTTTGATTTCGATAATGCCTGTCGATACCGAAGCAGGGGCACTGGTGTTTGGCATCGTTGCGTTTGTGTGGGGTGCTGTATTCGTGGTTCTGGGTCTGCAGATACTGCGGACTGATCGTGCCTAGCTGAGATGCCTTGTGAATAAAAATGGGCACACCGAACGGTGCGCCCATTTTTATTCGTTTAGTGCCGGGCGTAGAACTTGGGCACTAGCGCGAGCAAACTTAGTCGCCGGGCGCACCGAGGCCGTGCTTGGGCGACGCGCAAGCTCCGCGGGGCACGCGTTAGTCGCCGGGCGCACCGAGGCCGTGCTTGGGCGTCGCACAAGCTCCGCGGGGCAGACCCGAGCCCGTTAACATCACCAGCACCCATGCCCTGGCGTGCCCCGCGGAGCCGCATAAATGTCGCCCAAGTGCGGCCTCGGCACGCCCGGCGCTAACGCCAACGCCCCGCGACTAATCAGTAAAGTAACTGCCGCCGTTTGGAGAAATCGTCTGGCCCGTCATGTAATTCTGCTCATCGGAAGCAAGCATCACCGCTATCGAC
>CAYLWG010000246.1:1075-3250 GCA_964387235.1 uncultured Dehalococcoidales bacterium | reverse complement strand
TCCGCGGGGCACGCCAGGGCATCTTAACATGGCCCACTCCCATGCTCGGGTCTGCGTTTGCTCCGGGCGTGCGAGGCGCACTTGGTCGCGTATGCAGCTCCGCGGGGCACGCCAGGGCATCTTAACATGGCCCACTCCCATGCTCGGGTCTGCGTTTGCTCCGGGCGTGCGAGGCGCACTTGGTCGCGTATGCAGCTCCGCGGGGCACGCCAGGGCATCTTAACATGGCCCACTCCCATGCTCGGGTCTGCCCCGCGGAGCTTGCGCGTCGCCCAAGTGCGGCCTCGGTGCGCCCGGCGACTAACGCGTGCCCCGCGGAGCCGCATAAATGTCGCCCAAGTGCGGCCTCGGTGCGCCCGGCGACTAACGCGCGGGGCATCATCTATTCGAGCGTGAGTGTCTGTGGGTTGATGCCGTTGGGTTTCAGGGATTCGTTTACCTGATCGCGCAAAAGTTCGGCCACCTTACGTGCCTCAACATCAAAGTCTTCCGGGTTATGGGACGCGTAAATAATCCCTCTCGATGAATTAATCACGAATCCACCACCCCGTTCATTCGCACCCGCACGGGCAGTCTCTTCGGCATCTCCCCCTTGCGCACCAACCCCCGGGATCAGAAAGTGAGGTTCCGGATGCCGAGAGCGCAGCGATCTCAGGTCGTCGGGAAACGTTGCGCCCACTACAAGGCCTACATTTTCGGATCCCGCCCAGCGGTCGGCCATTTCTGCCACCCGGTCGAAAACCTGTGTTTTGCCATCCGTGCCATCAACGACTAAGTCCTGAATGTCCCTTGAACTGGGGTTCGATGTGCGACACACGATATACACCCCGCGCCCCGGATACTGAAGGAACGGCTCGACTGTATCGCTTCCCTGGTAGGCGTAGATAGTGGCGATATCGACATCCCACATTTCAAACATGGCCGTGGCGTAAGCGGTGGCCGTCATCAGTATGTCGCCACGTTTTCCGTCTCCAATAATCACGTGGTCCGGGGCGACATCCCGAATGTATCGGATCGTACTTTCCAGAATTTTCATGCCTTCCAAACCCATTGCTTCGTAGTAAGCAAACTGGGGCTTGAAGGCGGATACAACGTCCTTCGTGGCATCGATGATGGAGCGAAGAAACGCGCCAGTGTCGTCGATTGGCATACGGTCGGGAGTCGGGTCGAGTCCCACGCAGATGAGGCTGTTCATTTTGGCCGCTGCCGCGTCGAGCTTCTCGAACATCGTCTGCAAAATGGCTCTCTCTTTGGTTAGCTGTAAACGCTGGTTCTGATACCAGAAAACCGAAACTCACCGTATCGATTTTCCGACTGGCTGGGTCTCGCACAATTGTCGCATACTGGTCTGTGCCTGAAAATCGATTCGTCCTCAACTATCCCGACGTTACATGCCTGCATCACTTCCCCGCCCTGATCTTGGTCCCGAGCAAAACGATCTGCTGGCTATTTACGACCGACTCGTCAAAAAAAACGGCCTCCGGAACTGGTGGCCTGTTAAATACGACAATTTCGATTCCGACGGCAATAATACGGGTGGGTTCGAAATCGTGGCCGGGGCCATTCTGGTGCAGAACACGACGTGGGCAAACGCCGAACGTGCGCTCGGCAACATGCACGATGCCGGGATATGGGGATACCGGGCCGTCGATGAAATACCCGAAGCAAAACTCGTTGAGACAATCCGATCATCAGGCTACTACAACACCAAGACGAAAAAGCTCAAGGCGTTCGTCAGGGTGATGGTGACGGAGTACGCAGGTGACGACGCAAATTTTTTCGATCTCGAACTGCCTGATTTGCGCCATCGATTGCTCGATATCTACGGGATCGGCGAAGAAACTGCCGATGACATCATTCTGTACGCCGCGAAAAAACCCAGTTTCGTGATCGATTCCTACACCCGAAGGCTGGTTGATCGGCTGGGCTGGCGGGTCGATGGCAACAAGTACTCCGATTATCAGCGGTTGTTCAGCAGCCGACTTGAACCCGATGTCGAAATGTGGGGCGAATTCCACGCCCAACTCGATGGGCACGCTGCAAGGGTGTGCCGCAAGTCGAATCCGCTTTGCCACGAGTGTGTGCTGCTGGATATTTGTCCATCTGGCGCTGGTTAAGAAGCCCTGGCATGCGTTTTGCTCCGGGTGTCGTCGGACGACTTGCCAGATGACTGGC
>CAYLWG010000246.1:0-1065 GCA_964387235.1 uncultured Dehalococcoidales bacterium | reverse complement strand
GTGAGCAAGTCGCATTTCGGCAGATCACGCTTTGCTCCGCCAGGCATGGGCTCAGGCGATGTTAACCGGCTCTGGTCTGCCCCGCGGAGCCGCATACGCGACCAAGTTCGCCTCGAACGCCGGAGAGCTAACGCGCCCGGCGACTACGCCTCTCTATTCGGGCGGGCCTGGAATGGGAACTAGCTGTGCAGCGAAGAACGACACGTCCTTATGTGGGTTGTCTGGGGCGAATTCAATAGTTATCACGGTAGGAAACCCGAAAATCGAATCGAATCCCAGAGTTACCTTCCCCGGATCGCTGCCAATGGCTTCTGAGATCACCTCAAACAGGCCCTCGATACTGTAGTACTCGTCCATATTTGGCTTATCTGGCACCACAAAACCTTCGGGCTCAGTTCCATCGGTCTTGATGGCGTTGTCGGCCCATAGAACATCGTCAACTACACCCTTAATAACCCGAACCTCAACATTGGCCCGCTGGTAAGCGAATTCGCCAACAGTCCACTGAAAACCGTATTTGTAGTTACTTGATGGCCGGGTCGCCCAGAGTTGCCGGTGTAGATCGATACCGATCAACATCGCTTCTTTTCGGTCGACCTCGGCGTTTTCTGGAACGATTTCTGGCCCAGCGGTAACAGCAGGTGGCGCTATCGTCGTTGGAACCGACGTGGGCTCAATTGTCGGTTCGGGATCGGAAGTACAGGCCACCGTGACTACCGCCAGCGCGCCTATTAGAACAACGAGTGTCGTGATTCGTTTCATGTGGGTTGATTCTGCGATTCGGTTACTCAAGCGTCGAATACGTCGATGCTGCTTGATTTGAACACTAAAAATACGTCGCTACCAGTAAGAATACCAAGTTCACTCAGGGCATTTTCAGTCAACTCCACGATGAATTTCGACCCGGCATCGATCTGAGCGAACACCATGCCACCGCTGGCCCAGATATCCACAACCCTGCCTTTAATGATGTTCCTCGCCGATATATTGACCGGTCTCGACGCTGCAAGTATAATCTGGCTTGCGCCAAGTGAAACGACGACATTGTCGCCAGGGTTTCGATTT
>CAYLWG010000245.1:0-3268 GCA_964387235.1 uncultured Dehalococcoidales bacterium | reverse complement strand
GCCCTTCGTACCGTCTTCAAGCGCACCAATGTATTTTTCGATGTGGTTCAGGATTTCTGGCGTGACGTTCTGGTCGGTTGTCCCATTTCCACCGCCGAAGCCTGCGAAGTACACGTATGCGTCTTTGCCCGGGTAGACGATATTCGTTTTTAGTGCCTTGAATCCACGTTCTCGAACTTCCGCTCCGAGTTCAGTTACATCCTGGAACGACCGCAACGGCGGCACCCCGATCAGTTCGTAGCTGCGGGCGCGAGAAGTTCCGCAATGAGACCAGTAGACCTGCTGGCTCTGCCGGGTGGGCCCACCGAAAAGCGAATAGACGGGAACGCCTAGTGTTTTGCCCTTGATGTCCCACAGGGCCAGTTCGATTCCGGCGATTGCCTTGGAAGCAATTCCCCCCGGAGACTGCCTCGCCATGCGGTAGAGATCCCAGTAACGGGCTTCGACAGCTAGCGGGTCTTTGCCTTCGAGTATTGGCAGGAAGTCGGTTACTGCACCGACTATCGCAAAGGGGTTCCGGCCATCCGACATCTCGCCGTAGCCTGTGATGCCCTCGTCGGTGCGTACCGCAACAAACTGCCACGGTCGCCAGCCAGCATCTACAACGAAGGTGTCGATAGCGGTGATTTTCACGTTGTTATTCCTGAACTTTTTTCGGCTTCGGCTATGGCTCGGGGAAGCTTACTACCGTTGGGCGGGCGAGTGGGTGGGTGGGCCAGTGGGCGCAGCAGTCGCCACACCGATGTTTCAGCGTGATGACGCAAGTGCCGTTAACTCACGGCGCATGACCCGTATCCTGCGCCAGATTACCAATCGAGACGATTTTCTCGGGAGAAGATGGGGTTATTGTGAAATCCGATCATTGATGGCATCACTTTGACCGTTTGGACGGAATCAGCACTTGGAACCAGAATCAATCGAGCTCGACCGGCTTGAATGGCCTGATAGGCCCGGCATCGAACAACGAATAGTGACCCGGAAACACCATTCGGGTGAATTAATCGAAATTCCTGTTGCCCGCATTCGTGGTGCGAAACCCGGCCCGCAGCTAACGGTGATGTCGGGCATGCACGCTGGCGAATATGCCGGGATTCTGGCCGCCCAGAAACTGATAACGGCGGTAAAACCGGAAGAACTATCCGGAACGCTTCTGATCGTGCCGGTCATATCCACCCGTGCGTTCATGGAACGCAATATGCAGCTGAACCCGGTCGATCAGAAGGAAGTCCACTTCATTCGGCCCGGAAACCCCGGCGGAACCTACAGCGACATGTTGATCGACACGCTGTTCGAGGTTGTTAAGGGTTCCGACTACCTGATCGATTCGCATGCTGGCGAAATGGCACAAGCGTTGGTTTCATGGGTTCCGGTTCCCATGTGGGGTTCAGAAGAACTTCGTGCGAAATCGCTTTCGCTGGCCCGCGGGTTCGCTGTGAAATACATTGAGCCGAGATACGACGAGCCATCCATTCCACCGCTGTGCCTTGCGCTGGCAGATGCGGGAATAGCGAATATATGGGTTGAGTGCGGAAAGAACGGGGTGCCTACGGATTCGGATGTCGCCACACACTTCGATGGGTATATCGCCGCCATGCAAACGATAAGGATGCTAAAAGGCGAGGCGGCAAGGCCACCGCAGCAAAATCTCAGAGGCAGGCGGTCGCAAATTAACTCGTCGATTTCTGGCGTATGGCACCCGGCCATAAAAGAAGGCGATATCGTCGAAAAGGGCCAGTATTTAGGACGCCTGACCGATTACTTTGGCAACACGCTTCAGGAGTACCATGCGCCAGCCAGATCGCTCGTGGTGTACTACTGGTCGAACCCGGCAATAAACGCCGACCGCAGGCCCCACGGCTATAACTGGCATAACGGCCTCGTAAGCCTGATCGAACTCGAGGAGAGCTAATTTATTGCCCGACTTCCCCGTTTATCTTGCACATGACCATATGCAGCGTCCCGAGGACTATCTGCGCGACCTGGAGGGCGGTGTCTCTGGCAAAATCGTGCACCTCACTATCGATGCGTGGATCGATGCGCCCTCGCAGGAGGAGTATGACAGTGCCTATCACAGCTATGACGGATTCAGGGACCGCGGGCTTGGGGCCCTGACCAACCTCCATGCGATAGCTTCGGACCCGGCGAACAGGGTTCTGGTAGTTCGCGAATTCGCCGATCTAGAAAAGGCACGCTCGGCGGGTCAACTGGCGGTTATAGCGGGTAACGAAGGCGGGAAGATACTGGGGTCGAACCCGAGCCTGCTCGATGCCTGGTTCCCGATGGGGCTGCGGCACGTTCAGTTCAACTGGGCGATGGCAAACAAGCTTGGGGCTTCACAATCGGAGGAGGAGGATCCCGCACAGCCTGGCCTCACCGAGTTTGGGCGTCAGACGGTTGAGGGCATGAACGAACGGGGGATGATCGTTGATATTTCTCATTCAGCACCCCAGACCATTATCGATGTGCTCGACGCCACCACAAAGCCGATCCTGAACTCTCATTCAGGCGGACGTTCGATCGCCAATAAACAGCAGAACCTCTGGGACGAGCAGATAAAGGCAATGGCGGAAAACGGGGGCGTGATCGGCATTCACTTCTGCTCACGGCTCGTGCTTGGCGAAAACAATGTTCAGGCAGAAATTTCAGATGTGGTCCGCCAGATCAGGTATGTAGCTGATGTCGGCGGAATCGATGTTGTGGGATTAGGCCCCGACTGGGTGTTGGGTGATCCTGCCCGAGACGTGCCATATCTGCGCAACACGGATCAGGAAGACATTTCGTGGACGAAGGGGCTTGAAGATTCGAGTGAGTTACCGAACCTGTGGAACCCGCTTGTTGGCGCAGGCTTCACGGCGACCGAGATCGAGAAGATAGCCGGTGGCAACATGCTGCGACTGTTCAAAGCCGTATTGCCTTAGGTGCTATCTAAAAAATCCCTCTCTCGCCGGGGAGCCAAATATGAACGCGGGTGATGAGAGGAAAGTTAAATCAGACGTATTCGCCTTCCAACGTATTTTGAGATAGTTTCTTAGCCCCTCAAAGAGCGGAGTGTGGCTACAGAACGGCAACTCGCATTAATTCGATTTCCCGAGCGAAGTCCGCGGAGCCGAGGGACCTCAGCTGACACGGGCGTCTCTCTGGCAATCCAGCCGGAGTGGACAGGGAAGTACTCGGCTGGCAGGTCAGGTCTTAACCCGCGAGGTCCCTCCGCAGGGAGCCTGTCTCATTGTGTGTGTTTTGCGGATTGAACGTGTTGGGGTTGGCGGTG
>CAYLWG010000244.1:0-3288 GCA_964387235.1 uncultured Dehalococcoidales bacterium | reverse complement strand
ACCGCCAACCCCAACACGTTCAATCCGCAAAACACACACAATGAGACAGGCTCCGAGGAGAAGGAATTTCACTTCGTCTAACAACGTGTTTTGGGATAGTTACCAGGCGTCGATCAAGCCTGAACCCGGCACTTAAGCACTTTGTTTCAGAGTCCGCTCGCTGGCCTCTATTCGTTGGCCGCTGGCCGTCATCGATTCAGAAGCAAAAAAGACCCTCTACGGGTGCAGAATCACTTTTGTGTAGCCTTCTTCTCGGCGGTCGAACTTCACATACGCCTCGGGCGCTTCTTCAAGCGACACCTCGTGCGACACCACGAAATCGGGGCTTGCCTTACCGGCAATAATCAAATCTCGGAGCCGTGCGTTGTACTGCTTAACGTTGCACTGACCCGTAGCCAGCCGCAGGCCCTTCTCGAACAGCTTGCCGAAGTTCAGCGACAACACCCCGCGCTTGGCAGAATCGCTCACACCGCCCGGATCTGACGGCACATACAGGCCGGGAATTCCCAGTGCGCCCGTCGGCTCAACAGTGTCGATCAGGTTATTCAAAACGATATTCGGTACCTCGTCCTGCTCGCCGCCCACGGCTGACGAACCCGCCGCCGTCGCCTGGTAACCAACAGCATCGATGCCCTTATCGGTCCCAACACCGCCGCGTTTAGCCTTGATCTGCTCAACCGGGTCGGCCTCGTCATAATTGATCGCAATCGCCCCGATCGACTCGGCCTTATCGAGCCGTTCTTTCACGTGATCGACCACATACACTTCGGCCGCGCCTCGAATCACGCAACTGTAAGCAGCCATCAGCCCCACCGGCCCTGCACCGTAAACAGCCACACTTTCGCCCGGCTGTACGTCAGCAAGTTCGGCACCGTGATACCCGGTCGGGAAAATATCGGCCAGCAGGGCGAAATTGGCCTCGTTTTCGGTTCCGCTGGGGAGAGGCAGGCAGTTGAAATCGGCGAACGGTACTTGCAGGAATTCGGCCTGACCGCCAACCCACGGTCCCATCGACACATATCCGTATGCGCCACCGGCAAATCCTGGGTTAACCGTTGTGCAGTAGCCGGTGAAACCGCCAAGACAGTTCTTGCAGAACCCGCAGGCGACGTTGAATGGCAGCACCACGCGGTCGCCAACTTTGCGCTCGCTGACTGCCGGGCCGACCTCTTCGATGATGCCCATGTTTTCGTGCCCGAACACGATTCCCGGCTCGGCAGAAGTCCGGCCCTCGTACATGTGGAGGTCAGAGCCGCATATGCACGAAGAAGTGATCCTGATAATGGCGTCGGCCGGGTGCAGGATTCTGGGGTCGTCTACGGTTTCAACTGCAACTTCGAACGGCTTCTTGTAAACGACAGCTCTCATGGATCAGCCCCTGTTGTATTTATTTTGACTCGTCGGCATCGGATTCTACGGGATGAACGCCAGTGACCCCGGATTCATCCTCGCCGATGTCTGTCGCATCCTGACCTTCGGCAGCCTTTTTGGTAGCGGCCTGCCTGGCGGCGCGTGCATCGGCTCGCCGGTCGACTCGCTCTCGCACTATCGCTATCGCCACACCTGCGGCCGTTCCGGCCACTCCAACAATCGCCAGCAAAGGACCCGCAGTAGCTCTGCACATTTATAAAAAGCGTCCGTTCTGTCCCAAAATAAAGCGGTTATGCAACCTTGAAATTGTACTGCCGCTCCAGTTCAACCGAAACTAAATGGACACGTCTCTTCGTTCGAATCGCCACACTGCCACCGCTACAGCGACGACCGATATGCCAGCGAGAGTAGACATGTGGGCAAAATTGATGCCGTTTAGAATCACATCGTTATCGTTGAAGTAGTAAAAAACTGAGATGAACCGCGCTGGTTCGAGCAGTTCAACGACTGCCAGAAAAGTATCTAGCAGGAAGCCCACGATTCCTACACCCGCTGCCACACCCGCGGAAAGTCCCTTGCGACCGGTAGCAGCACCGATAGAAAGTGCGAGCAGCCCGAGAGTTGCCCCCAGCACGAGCAGGCTTGCAAGGGCCTGGATAGTGCCGGTAATCGATAGGTCGAACCCCGCGATCTTCGAACCTGCGATCAGCCCGATTCCCAGAGCAACCGATAAAACCAGCAGCCCTGTTAGCAAAGACCCCGCCTTGTCCAGCACAACCGTAGTCCGCGAAATCGGATTAGCCAGAAGTTGATCGAGCGTGTGCGATTCCTCTTCCCCGGCTATGGCGGCGGTTCCCGCAACTATTGCGAACGCAGAAATTATTAGCGGACCCATGAAGCTGAACACTTCGGCATTCAAAAAACCTTCAGCAGTCGTGTAGGTTTCAGCATCGCCAATTAGTTTTTGAAACACCTCGGGTAAATCTTCGAGGAAATTTGTAAATCCGGCTGCGTCTCGAATCGTCGGGTAGAACAGCGTTACGTAAAGCCCCACGGCCACCATGCCAATCGAATAAAACAGAATCGATTTCCAGGAATCCCTGAGAGACTTCAGGTATACGTTACGCAGCACCGGAACCCTCCTTCCCGTCATCATCGCTGTAGTAGGCGAGGAATACTTCTTCGAGTCCGGGTTGCGCCGATTCGATCTTGTTGACCGTGTGTCTTGCGGCTGCCTTGATTAACGAATCGACACTTCCCGTGACGCTGCACGTAAGCCTGTGATCGCTAACCACCACGTTTGTCACCCCTTCTAATTTTTCGAAATCGGTGGGTGAAACCGGGTCGTTGAACTCGATTACGACTTGAGTCAACGCCTGCTCCCGAAGCGCGGAAACCTCCTCGACGGTCACAAGCGAACCTTCTCGAATGATTCCCACACGATCGCATATGACTTCCACTTCGGAAAGCATGTGGGATGAAATGAAAAGGGTTTTGCCCGCTGCGGCCTCCTCCTTTGCGAGGTTGTTAAATTCCTGCTGGAGCAACGGGTCGAGTCCCGTCGTCGGCTCGTCCAGAATCAGCAAGCGTGGATCGCTCATAAACGCCTGAACCAATCCGACCTTCTGACGGTTACCGCGGGAAAGTTCACCTATTTTTCGCGAAAGGTCCAGGTCGAACCGTTCGGCGAGTATCTTCGCCCGGTCAAGATTATGACCACGAAGACTGGCGAAATAGGTGAGTAAGTTGAGAACAGATAGTTTCTCGTACGTAACGAAATCGCCGGGTAAGTATCCGATCTGCCTTCGCAGTTCTACCGACCCACGGCGAGAATCCAACCCCAGAATCGTCGCCGAGCCAGCCGGCGGGTGAATGAAATCAAGAAACCGCCGGATGCAGGTGGTCGTGCCTGCACCG
>CAYLWG010000243.1:0-3299 GCA_964387235.1 uncultured Dehalococcoidales bacterium | reverse complement strand
TTCGAGCAGGCTCGAAAGTAATGCGTATTTTATCGAATCCGCCCATCGCAGAAAACACCACGTACACTTTGGTTGCTAAACCGGGGTGAATCTGAGACCGGCTCCAGGCACGCGAAGCTGGACGTTTACCACGAAGCGACACTCGTACTCCGGGCGATATTTACGAAGTAATCTGCCCATTCTCTGGCATGAGCCTGTAGCCGCTTATCTAATCTGTCCCCCGTTCAGTCACGGCTTTGCGGGAGAAAATTTCGCTGCGAGTGCAGAAATCCCAGAACTGAACTGACAACCCAACGGGCCTCATCACCACCTGTCGTTTAATCGAGATATGGGTCGTACAGAAGTGACGCAGCAAGCCTGTGGTTTTCCCCGATGCGCAGTACGCCGCAGCAACTAGCATAGAAACATCACTCGTTACTCCATCCGCCAAAACATTAATGGAGTGTGTCTGGAAAGTTTTGGCGGCTTGGAAATTGAAATGGTGGTAGCGAGAGATACCGGGGGACAGGGAATGTTATTCGACGCGGACTGCGACACAGCAATCTCGAAGTTCCGCGCGAGGCCGGTAAAACATGGTGACCGAAGAGGCTCGCACAGGGATTAAACGGATCCGAAGCGGCAAGTTTGCCCCCCATCTGCTCGCCGCCGCAACGTTGCTAATCGGCCTGATCATATCGGTTGGCATTGCGAACACTTTCCGGGAAGCGGAAGTCGAAAAAACTGAAACAGCGTTCATCGAAAGCGCCCGGGAATGGGAGCGCACGCTTGAAAGCGGCGTTCAGCAGCGCGTTGAGCCTCTCGGCGATATATCTGCCTTCTTCCAGGCATCTAATTTCATCGACCGCAATGAATTCTCGATTTTCACTGCATCCGACATTCGCACCTTCTCTGGAATCCAGGGAATCGAATGGATCCCGCGCGTAATTTCAGCCGATCGCGAACAGTTTGAACTGATCGCTGCCGCCGACGGTTTGACTGAGTTCAGATTCTCAGACCGCGACGAAAACGGCAACTTCGTAACTGCACCAGACCGCGACGTACACTACCCGATCTTCTACGTGGAACCATACGAAGGTAACGAAGAAATTCTCGGCTTTGATTTAGCCTCGGACCCCATCCGTCTTTCTATCCTGGAAGCCGCCCGTGATTCGGGAAAAATGATGTTGACCGGCCCGATACACCTCGACGGCAGCTCCCTGTCTGAGGTTGATTATGAGAACAGCGAGGCCGGTTTTTTCGCGATTTTTCCGGTCTATAAAAAAGGCCAGCCGACGGAAACTCTTGCCGATCGCCGGGCAAACATCGCCGGGTTCGCCAGCGTCGCATTTCGAAGTGAAGAGTTACTTGTGGACATACTCAGGTCTCAACTTCTGGATGGACAGGTGCCACCTGTCGATCTTCTGATATTTGACATAACTGACCCGAAATCAGTCCAAGAGATATTTCACTCCGAAGATGTTTTCAATCCACCTCATGTGTTTACTGACTACTCGAACGAATCTGAATCAATCGAAATCGTTCAGGTGATGCAGGTTGGAGGGCGTTCCTGGAAACTGATCTCAAGGCCTTCCGGTGCGTTCGCCAGCGCAGAAAACTTTCAGGGCGCATGGTACGCACTCTCGGTCGGATTTGGCATTTCCGTGCTGGCCGCGTTTTTCGTATTCACAACTCTTAAGCGAACTAAGACCATCACAAAACTCGTTGACGAACGAACTCAAGAACTGTCCGAAGCCAATGAAAAGCTCTTCATCCAGATCGAAGAGCGCCAGTTGGCCGAATTGAACCTCGAACAATTCTTCAGCCAGTCACTCGACTTACTTTGCATCGCATCTATCGACGGATATTTCAAGAAAATCAATCCCATGTTCTCGGAACTACTTGGTTATTCCTCCGAGGAGTTGCTTTCGAGACCGTTCATGGACTTTATTCACCCGGACGATATTGATGAAACTGCTTCTGTGATGCAGAACCTGGCGTTTGGCAAGCCCCCTTCGAATTTCGAAAACCGATTCAGAACGATCAGCGGCTCATACAGATGGTTCGAATGGAAGGCCACGGCGGCGCACGGCGGGATTTTGTACGCAGCGGCAAGAGACATTACTGACGCCAGGGAATCGATAAAAGTAATTGCCCGGCTTCAGCGTCACAACGAACTAATACTCAACTCCGCTGGAGATGGCATCTACGGCGTCGATATCAATGGCGTAATTACGTTCGTCAATCCGGCGGCTGCACGGATGCTTGAAGTGCAGACCGGAAACATTGTTGGGCGAATAGAGTCGGAAATCATCAGATACTCAGGACACGATGGGACCGCTGTGCCGTGGTCGAAAAGCCCGGTTCACGAAACACTTGTAAGCGGGCGGCCACGCCAGGCGACGGAACACTGGGTTACCAAATCGAATGGCGATACGCTCCCCGTCGAGTTCATCATTGCCCCTCTTGTTGAAAAAGATGGGGCCATCGTTGGCGCCGTGGTCACATTCAAGGAGATCACCGAGCGGCAGGAAGCGGAAGAGCGGCGACTTGCCGATGAAGCAAAACTGCGTGATAGTGAATCCCGCACGAAGGCAATTCTCGATCTCGCGGTCGACGCAATCATCACCATCAGCGATAAGGGCAAGATCGAATCGGCCAACAAAGCTGCCGAAACTGTTTTTGGGTACACGGCCGACCAAATGATCGGGAACAACGTGTCGATGCTTATGCCTTCACCTTTCCATGAAGGGCACGATCAATATCTCGGTAACTACCAGAAAACGGGTGAGAGGAAAGTGATCGGCATCGGACGCGAGGTGATAGGCCTCAGGAGCGATGGCAGCACTTTTCCAATGGAACTGTCCGTAAGCGAGGTAACTCTCGGCGGGCACCACATGTACACCGGAATCGTAAGGGACATCACCGAACGCAAGGAAGCTGAAGAGCGGCGACAGGCGGCTGAAGCAAGCCTGCGTGACAGTGAATCCCGCACAAAGGCAATTCTCGATCTCGCAGTCGACGCAATCATCACCATAAGCGATAAGGGCAAGATCGAATCGGCCAACAAAGCTGCCGAACGTGTTTTCGGATACACGGCCGACCAGATGATCGGGAACAACGTGTCGATGCTTATGCCTTCGCCCTTCCATGAAGGGCACGATCAGTATCTCGGTAACTACCAGAAAACTGGTGAAAAGAAAGTCATCGGCATCGGCAGGGAAGTGATCGGCCTCAGGAGCGATGGCAGCACTTTTCCAATGGAATTGTCCGTCAGCGAGGTAACTCTCGGCGGGCACCACATGTACACCGGCATCGTCAGG
>CAYLWG010000242.1:0-3313 GCA_964387235.1 uncultured Dehalococcoidales bacterium | reverse complement strand
TAATCTGCCGTCCGCAGCCACGTTTCCTGATCTCCCTGAAATTCCACGTACTCTCGCAATCCAAAGGTCTAACAAAATGCCAGACTCGTCCGGTCTGAAAGAGCCTATCCTCGACGATATTAACCGTGCAAAAAACGTAATTAGCGGGCATGTGTTCAGAACGCCGCTGCGGCACTACCCGATCCTGTCAGAACTGCTCGATGCCGATGTTTGGGTCAAACACGAAAATTTTCAATTGCTTGGTTCATTCAAGGTCCGCGGCGGTATCAACCTCGTTTCCCAGACCACCACGGATGAGCGAGAACGGGGGTTCGTTACGGCCTCTTCGGGCAATCACGGTCAGTCGATCGCCTATGCCGCCCGAGCGTTCGGAGCATCCTGCACGATTGTTTTACCTGAAGGTGCGAATCCTGCTAAAGCGGCTGCGATCGCAGCACTGGGTGCGAGGGTGATTTTTCACGGTGATGTTGTCGACCGAGCACTTGAGTATGCCGGTGAACTTGCTGAAAAAGATGGCATGCGTTTTGTTCACGCAGCAAATGAACCAAACCTGGTGGCCGGTGTTGGAACTTATTCAGTCGAAGTCTATGAAGACCTGGACAATATCGATTTTATGATCGTTTCCATCGGTGCGGGTTCCGGGGCGTCCGGGGCTTGTATTGTCACCGACGCGGTATCGCCAGAGACGCGAGTGATCGGCGTTCAATCCTTTCTCGCGCCCGCGGCGTTTCACGCATGGGAAACCGGTCGCTTCGAAACTTACCCCATGACGACGATCGCCGAAGGACTGGCTACCGAGTCGGCATTTGCGCTCCCTATCGGAATCCTGCGCAAGCGGCTAAAGGAATTTGTCCTTGTGGACGACTCAGACATCAATTCGTCGATCAAACAGTACGTACGTGCTACGAGGACTCTTGTGGAACACGCAGGGGCTGCTTCGCTCGCAGCGGCTATCAACATGAAGGAACGGCTCAGGGGCAAGCGAGTCGTGCTTATCGCCAGCGGCGGGAATGTCACCACAGATCAACTTAAGGCAGTACTTGCCTGAGACGGGTTCGCAGGCGGGGTAATCAGGGCTATTTGGGCGGTTCTGTAGGGGGAGCGGCGTCAGAGAGACCAGCAGAGGGACCGGCAGCGAGTGACTTTATTTCCTGCTCTATCGTGTGGACTCTCGTGTAGTCCTCTCGGTACATCGCAAATACGCGCTCAAGGTATAGCTGCGCCCGTTTTGCGGATTCGGGTTGCCCATCGATTGCAGCACCGACCAGCAAATCTATTCTCCGGTTTTCCGGTACGTGCCGACCTATCGCGCGAATTTTAGCCTCGCTCTCGCGTGCCCCGGCTTCATCGCTACCGCTTGATTCGTACTGCAGGCGGCCCATGAGTTTTGTCAACTCGGTAAGAAGGTCTGCTTCCGCCATCAGGCCATACATGACATCGTGCACATCATCCGAAGGCTCGGCATTGCTGGTGCCAGTGCCAGTGCCCTGGTCAGAACCAGAAGCTCCATCGCCGATCTGCTGTGATTCAGAACCCGTCTTCAAGCCGACAACGCTATCGTATTGCGAAGAGTATTCGGCAGAAATTTCGGCGACCGCCGCCATCAGAGATGTAATGTCATCGAGGTTCGCCACTCCGCCGAACAGCAGGTCATCACCTCTGAGCAGTGCGATCTCTCGCAGCCACGATTCAGACGGCACGGGTTCGGGAGCCGGCGGAAACGCGAACGACGACATCTCGCCAGTTCCAAGCTGTTCCACCTGCCCGGCGAGAAATGGTGGAACATACTTGCTGATATCGACAGATACTGGAAGCAGCACCACGTATGCCGCGCCAACTTTATCGGGATTCGAGCCGTCCCTGAAGTAGATTAGCGCGTGGCCTTTGGGGCTGGCAGAATCGCCTATGTGATATTCCAGAGTCATCTGATTGAGTTGACCACCTGAACTGAGTCGAGATTCGTGTCGAGGGCGATTAACATATTACTTCTAGCTTCCGGTTATTTTTGAGCGTAACTGGTAGTAAAACAATTCACAGCGGATTGTTTCGGTGTTTTGGAGAGAAAAACGAGCATCTACAGTCTGGTCGCAAGGCCACTGATATTCAAACTCCCGCCAGAGGGCGCGCACAAGGCATCCGAAATGGCGTTGTCGGTGCCGGGCGTCTGGAACCTGTTCCGTCCGTTCAATGGCGCTCGTGATAGTAGACTTTCAACCAACCTGGCCGGAGTTTCGCTCCCCACTCCGGTAGGACTTGCCGCGGGGTTCGACAAGGACTGCAAGGTCCTCGGTTCAGTGCTAAACCTCGGCTTCGGGTTTGTCACTGGCGGCACGGTGACACTTTCCGCTCGCCCGGGTAATCCCAAGCCGAGAATCGTCAGAATCCCCGATAAAAAAGCCCTGATGAATTCGCTGGGGTTTCCTGGGCAGGGCCTTGAGGCCGCGGTGAAACGGCTCGGCAGGTTCCGGGACCAGCGAGACCGGATTTTCGTGAGCATTGCGGGGACGATCGAGGATGAGGTTGTCGAATGTCTGCGGCGAACACAACCCTTTGTGGCAGGTGTTGAACTGAATATCAGCAGCCCCAACACATCTGGACTACGCATATTTCACGAACCGGCAAGGCTTCGGGGTTTGATAGAAGCACTGGTTGCTAACAAACAAGTCCCGATGTTCGTAAAGCTGCCTCCCTGGTCACGAGAAACCGACAACCGGCGAGACATGTTGAAACTTGCTGAGACTGCGATAGATGCCGGGGTCGATGGACTCGTCATCGCCAATACGCACCCTGTTGAAAGCCGTCGTCTGCAGGTCGGCAGAGGCGGTCTGAGCGGCGCTCCGTTGTTCGAACATACCGAGTTGATGATCGCCGACGTACAGGCGTTGGTGCAGGGCCAGGTGGCAATCATCGCTTGCGGAGGGGTATCGACTGCAGAACAGGTGTGGCAACTGCTGGCGTCGGGGGCGTCGGCGGTGCAGCTCTATACATCGTTCATTTACGAAGGGCCCGGTCTTCCTGCTCGGATCAACAAACGCCTGTTGAAGCTTATGGATGCGGCAGGTGTCACAACCGTTGCCGACATCAGCGGCCCACCGCCCGAAGGCGTTTAGAAATAGGATTAGCTCCGGGCGTGGGCGTTAGCTCCGGGCGTGGGCTTTAGGCTCCGGGCGTCGTCGGACGACTTGGTCGCTTTCGGCAGATCGCGTTTTGCTCCGGGCGTCGTCGGACGACTTGGTCGCTTTCGGCAGATCGCGTTTTGCTCCGGGCGTCGTCGGACGACTTGGTCGCTTTCGGCAGATCGCGTTTTGCTCCG
>CAYLWG010000241.1:0-3360 GCA_964387235.1 uncultured Dehalococcoidales bacterium | reverse complement strand
TACGATCCGAGGAGTGTAGATCAACACTTGACAATCAAGACAGTTGCTTCTCCCCCGGAGAAGGAATATCGCTTCGCCTATTAATGCGTTTTGGGATAATTTCTAAGGGCCGATGCGTTGCATCGGCCCTTAGTATTTTTCTGATTTGGCGTACCGGTTATGCGATCATCTGGATGGGTGAACCGAAGTCTGTCACACGCTCAAACTCCGATTCGTGCATCGGAAGCGCACCGGTCGATTCAAGGTACGTGAGAATGGCGAACACACGGCCATGCTTCTCGCCGTTCGAATTGAACCCGAGTTTTGCCAGCACACTGCTGATGTGGTGTTCTACCGTGCGGGGCTGAATGAATAGCGCCTCGGCAATTGCCCGGTTCGAGTGTGCTTTAGCCATCAGTCCCAGAACCTGGAGTTCCCGGGGGCTGAGGTTCTTCAGCGCTCCGCTTAGCCTGACACCATCGTCTGACGTTAGCTTCGAGACCATCGCAGGATCGAGAACAGTTCGGCCCGCAGTCACATCTTCGATAGATCGAACGATGTCGCGGGTGTTACGTAGCGTCGCTTTCAGCAAGAACGCCTTACCGGCCGAATCGTCGCGCATGAACTCCTTCAGGTACTCCCCGCGGTCATGGTTGGACAACATGACAAGGCCAGTGCGCGGGCTGTCCACACGCATCTGGCGAGCGACCTGAATACCATTGATTAATGGAAGGTTGACATCGAGTATGGCAACCGTCGGTTGTAAAGACTTGGCCATTGATATGGCTGTCCGCCCATCGGCGGCAACGCCAATCACGTCGATTCCAGGCTCGCGGTCGAGAAGAACCGCGAGGCTCTCACGAGTAAGCTCGTGATCGTCCGCGATAAGAATAGATATCGTTTGCATTCGAATTTCCCCTGTTTGCGTCAGGCCACTAAATAGTAAAAGCCTGAACACTTGCCCCCGTACGGAGTGGAACTGGTCAAAAACGCAATACTGATGCCGGGAATTGCTGGCCGATGCCCACCGAACGTATCCCCTAATGCTCTCCGTCAAGCGCCCATATGTCGTTAGCGTCGTCCACGCAATGTGCTGAGTGGCAATACCTGTGTGCATTCCCGCGCCGATATCGCGCACCACCCCATGCGGTCCATGTGGGAAAACCCGTCGCGTGTCTTGGTGTGCCCCCAATACCGCGCAGGTTGTCGGCTGAATATCGTTTTAGACAGAGCATAAGTTTGATCGAATCGGTAGGCGCAATACTTCGCACGCACGCTACTGCTTCTTATTGCACATGTGTGAGATCGATCTGAGAGACATTACTTTCTAAGGGCACCTGATAGATGACCAATAACAGGCTGGATACTACATACCAACAGCGCGGAATAACCGGGCTGGAAACGGCGATCATCCTGATCGCATTCGTCGTTGTGGCCTCGGTCTTCTCGTTTACGGTTCTTTCAACCGGCGTGTTCGCTTCCGAACGCTCCAAAGAGACTGTTTACGCAGGCCTGGAGGAAGCCAAGAGTTCCCTCGAGCCACGCGGGGCGATGATTGCGTTTAAAGGGCGCGCAGGATCCTCCACTGCAGAAGATTCGATCTTCAAGCTTAAATTCGTTCTCTCCAACGCTATTGCCGGCACACCGGTCGACCTAACTCCTCCATACACATTTAACAGTGCTGGTACAGACCCGGATATTTCCAGTGGGGCTGAGTACAAAACGGTCATTTCGTACATCGATAAAAACCAGTACCTATCTGATGTCCCGTGGACGATTAAGCTATTGGGACAGTCTTCTAACGACTTCTTGCTGGAGCAGGGAGAGAAGGCCGAAATCACTGTCTGGCTGCTCCAGAGACTCAACGGAGTAGCCAACGCCACCGATAACAATGGTGTAGCCAAATATTCGACAGCCGATGCCAACGGTAGCAGTGGCATCCTGACGGCAGGTACGCTCCTGAACGAGAACGACCAGTTCACTATCGAGGTGAAACCCGGCAGCGGTGCAACTCTTGCCCTCCAGCGAATCGTTCCATCCAGGCTCGACACCATCATGGACCTGAAGTAATCGCCTATTGCCCTGAAGACACCAGGAAGGCGCTAGCACGACCAAAGCACGACCAGCGGAATTCCGTTGGTCGTGCTTCGTTAATCACATTGGTGTCAGCACACCGTTTATTGAGTGCCGACCCGACCGACCGGTTCACCCCCAACGCCTAACTTTGGAATCAGGAGACTTTTCATCCATCGTTCGGGAGCTTCGCAGCCATCTACGCTGGGTGATTTCAGAAGACAAAGTACGGGTACAGGGAGAGTTGAGTGATGTTGTTCAACAAGAATGTGAGGGCGCAAAAGGGAATTACCGGTCTTGAGACCGCGATTATCCTGATCGCCTTCGTAGTGGTGGCGTCCGTATTTGCATTTACCGTGTTGTCCACCGGTATTTTCGCCTCAGAACGTTCTAAGGAAACGGTTTACGCAGGGCTGCAGGAAGCCAAGAGCTCGATCGAGCCACGCGGTTCGGTTATCGCCTACAAGGGTCGGGTCGATTCGACATCGGCAACCGACACTATTTACAAAATATCGTTTGTAGTCGCCAACGCCATCGCAGGTGAGGCGGTCGACCTGACACCTCCCTACTCGTTCGATAGCTCGGGCACAGACCCAGACATCGTTGCGAATGCTGAGTACAAGACAGTGATTTCGTACATCGATATCAACCAGTATCTGTCGGACGTGCCATGGTCGATTTCATGGGTTGGCAACAGCAACTCTGACAACCTCTTGGAAGAGGGTGAGAAGGCCGAGATCACCGTGTGGTTGCTGCAACGGGACCCAGATGTTTCGAACGCGACCGACAACAACGGGATTCAATACTATCCGTCGGCCGATTCGAATGGCTCCAGAGGCCTGCTATCGACCGACACAATCATCGGCACGAACGACCAGTTCACCCTCGAAGTGAAACCCGATAGCGGTGCCGTGCTGACAATCCAGCGATTTGCCCCGGCCAGGCTCGACACGATCATGGACCTCAAGTAAATCCTGATTCTGAAATAACCAGAGAAACAGCCACTGTCATCACGGTGGCTGTTTCTCGTTAACACATGTGTGGGTTATCCGGCCTGTCATGTGGCAGTGTCCCTGATGTTCGGGGATATTCGTCGGCATAGCCTGAAATACATAACTGCGACAACTATGGCCGAGATCGAAACAACAGTCGTACCAAAAGCAGTGATGAGGATGACCAATCTGACTCCGACCTTTTCCAGGCGGAACTTAGGAGACAAATGTAATGCTTGTGAACAAGTTCGAGACAACGAAGCATGAAAAGGGAATTACCGGTCTTGAGACCGCGATTATTCTCATCGCTTTCGTG
>CAYLWG010000240.1:0-3402 GCA_964387235.1 uncultured Dehalococcoidales bacterium | reverse complement strand
AATCGTCGACCAATAAATCGCTTGGCCGAGTAAACGGTGTTTTCGGGATTCGTAATCGCCTGGCGTCGTGCCAGTTCTCCAACAAAACGCTCTTCAGTTTTTGCGTTGAACGCAACCACTGACGGCGTAGTACGTCTGCCCTCTGCGTTTTCGATAATCTGCGGCTCGCCGGCTTCCATTACCGCCATTGCGGAGTTTGTAGTACCGAGATCGATTCCAATAACCTTTGCCATTGCTCTCTAAGATTTCCTTTTTAGATTCCGTATTTTCGGAATCCGGTTGTTTAATTTCGGTATTTACCCGTTAATCGGGCCGGCCAGTTTCGGCCAGTTCTGTTTTGTAGTTTTTTTTTACTGTCGATTCGATGACACTTTACGATGAATCGCCATCAGCATCAGCCGGAGGTTCTATCGCGATCTCGACCTGTGCCGGTCGTACCACTTTGTCGTACTGCACATAGCCGGGCCGAAGTTCGGAAATGACAGTGTCGGGCTCATGATCTGCTGAAGGACTGGAGAGGAGCGCCTCGTGCCGACGCGGGTCGAATTCTTCTCCGACCGAGGTGAACCGTTCGAATCCCTCGGCGGCAACTGCGTTTTCAAAATTCTTCTGAACCGCTGTAATTCCCTCAAGCCAACCCGAATCTGCCTCTTTCGAAGAATCCGATTTTAGTGCTATCGCAAGCTGGTCGATCACATCGGCAAATCGCAAAACGATCCGTTGCTGGTTCCGTAGTCGCGACGACTCCTGCTCCGATTCGATTCTCCTGCGATAGTTGACGAGGTCGGCCTGGGCTCGTTGCGCGAGTCGTTTGAACTGATCTTTCTCGCGTAACGCCTCGGCAAGCTCACTAACTGGAGATACTTCAGCGTCTTTTACGGAATCCGTCGCATGCTGAGATTCCTCAGGGTTTCCTCGCTGCCTGTCTTCTGGTTCTGGCGAATTTTGTTCTGGTTCTAGTTCTGGCAATTTTTTCTACTGACCTGTCGAAATCTCAAGCTATTTTCCGGGCCGTGCTCGGCGTCATAAGTTTCATCAGCGCGTTAGTCGGCACCAACATATGAGAGTATCTGCCGGAGCTCATCTGCCGCTACTCTGGCGGCCTGTGTATCTGAAACTTCCGGACTTGATTCCAGCAGCGAAACGATATCCGTAAGGGATCTGACAAGATCCAGGACGAGGCTCACGCCATTCAAATTCAGACCCAGTTCGTCGGCCAGTCGCCGTATTACGCGTAGTCGCTCAACATCGGAATCGGAGTAGAGACGCCGACTGCCCTGCGACCGCTGTGGCTTTACGAGGCCTTCCTTATCGTACTTGCGCAACGTTTGCGGGTGCATGTCTACCAGGCGTGCAGCCACACTTATCACGTATACGCCAGTGAGCCTGCCTGAACTTGGGAACCCGGGGCGCCCCGGGGACCGAGGGTCTCGTGCCCGACTCCCGCCCACAGCACGTTGCGCGTCCACTGGTCGCTGCTGCGGAGTAACGGGAAGTCGGTTATTTTCGTCTCTTGCCGATGCTATTTCGTAAAGGTCGGCGAGCATGCGGTTTAACGCGTCTGATCTCGACCACGCCAAACCCGGCGTTTTGAACTGCTTCTGATCGCGCGATGAACGGTCGAAATCCTGTGGCAACTAAAACCTTTCGAGGAATTTATGGCGTATAGAGATATGTGCTTGACCGGACATCGCAACTGAAAGCAAAAGTCCGGTCAATCTAATTCATACGATGTGTATTGTAATAGTTGATACGGTTCGTGTAAACTTTATGTAGGATTTCGTAGTTCGCTAACAACTCTGATCCACTAAATTCACCTAATTGTTACGAAATCGTACCCAGATATCTTGTAAAGGTAGATTTTTCGTAGTAGCATCTGCGCCGGTTAGTTTTGCTATGCGGCCTGTGCTACAGGATTCGTAACCAGAACTAGACCACATTTTTAGATCGCCCCGACCGTTACAGGCGGGGACGAAAGTAGAAGGAAATAAAGTGCTTTACTTGAAGGCTTGCCCAAAGTGCCACGGCGATATCGAGTTGGTGGTGTTCTCAGATAGCAAGACCCTGCAATGCCTGCAGTGCGCATTCACAGTCGATTCTAAGGAATCGGCACGTCGAGCCATGGGCGAGAAAACCCCGGCAACGATCGAGGCTGCATAACAAACGACCGGATTCAACCCAGAATTCGATCCAGAAGGCTCCGGTTCCCGCTACCGGAGCCTTTTTTGTTGGCGAGAACTATCACGGACAGCGTAAGTTTCGGGCCAGGCCGTATGCGTTACCAGATAGCACTCTTCCACCCGCAGCTTACGTCACCCGGCGCACTATACAAAGTGCGTGCCAAACTCTGGCCTTTGTGATACAAAGCACACAAGCGCTCTTGGCCTTATGTACTGGCAATACGTGCCCGATGAAATCGTCCAACACCAGCAACAGTTCAGATCTCCCTTCTAACGTCCCAGAAGTCGTCATTCAGCGATTGCCGTTATACGTTCGCGCACTGTCGCAATTCGCAGGGTCTGGCGACGACGTAATATCCTCTGAGCAGCTTGGGCAACGGTTGCAGATGACCCCCGCCCAGATCCGCAAAGACCTTTCATATTTCGGTCGGTTCGGAAAACAGGGACGTGGATACGATGTAAATTCGCTTGAACAGCGGTTGCGGTCGATCCTCGGTCTTGACCGTACATGGAACGCCGCGGTAGTCGGCATGGGTCGGCTTGGTCGCGCAGTCGTCTCCTACCCGGGGTTCGCTCCCGAGGGTTTTAACATCGTCGCAGCATTCGACGTCGATGAAGATATCGTTGGTAAAACGATTTCCGGACTCAAAGTTATGGCGATCTCCGTCCTGGCAAAGACTGTGGCCGAACTGGAAATCAAGATAGGCATCGTGACGGTTCCGATCGATCATGCCCAAGAGGTGATCGATGCGCTGATCGAGGCAGGAATCAAGTCAATTTTGAACTACGCCCCTCTGTCACCACAGGTTCCGCATGGCGTAATAGTGAGGGGTATCGACCCGGTCCTGTCATTGCAGTCGATGACGTATTACATACGCTAGGGCGTTTTGCTCTGGGCGGGCGTAGGACAATCATGCTCACGACCGTCGAGTTACCAGCCTTTGCCATTGGGGAATGAACGTGGTCACTGATGCGGCTTCGCGCAGCACACCGGAGCCTGCGGGGTGCCTCGTTTATATTTAGGCAACAGGCATAGTCTGCGTCGAAAGTTCCAACCCGATAACCAGGTGATTCGACCCACGCCGACGTTTCATACGCGAAATCCCCGGCCAACACTCCTGCCCGATCAGTAACTAAAATTTGTTAGTCGCCCGGTGAATGGCCTATGCTAGGGCTAATCGACAATTAGGTACTCCATGTTATGGCTGAGGCCAGTTGGAGT
>CAYLWG010000239.1:0-3422 GCA_964387235.1 uncultured Dehalococcoidales bacterium | reverse complement strand
CGCGGCCTGTGTGTGCTGACAACGAAGTTATTGGTCGTTCGACCAGAAACCCACCCCGACCGGATAGATCGGGGTGGGTCCGGCCCCAGAGGTGCATGCGGGTATATCGCGCACCTCGGGTGGACTTACGAACGCTTTGCGACTAGTAACCAATCACGCCGGTCTTGGTGCCGGTAAACGTACTCGCACCGGTTGTCAGATCGAGTGTTTGCAAGATTTCCACAGTCACTTTGCCGGTGACGTTTTCGAACCTGCCAGTACCGCCGTCAATTACTTCGGTAGCTGACAGTTCTATAAGGAGGTACGTCGTGAAGTCGCCGCCGATTATGCATGCATAAAAGTCTTCGTCAGTGACTGTGGTGTTCACCTGGTCACCGTTTGCGGCTGTCCACGTAAATCCACCCGCAACAAAGTCGAAACATCCGGCAGCGTTCGGCGTGACGATGAATTCTCCGACTCCACTTGAATTGCCAAGATGGGTGGCTACCATATCGAACGCGCCAGAGCCATCAGGCAGTACGGAGCCTTCCATAGTGGCGCTGAACGGTCGGTCGGTCGGCCCTTGCGCAAATACTCCACTCGCGGTGAGAGTGGTGGTAATGGCGACTAATACCAGCCCAACGGCCAATCCAATTACTTTCATCCTGAACATGAGATTCTCCTTTTGTGTCGCACCTCTGCGGCGAAACAACAGAGTTCGAACTGTTCCGGACAAAGTGCCTGAAGCTTGAGGGCTGCTCGGCACAATTACCCGGTGTCGGTCTAAATCCGAATGTGGGGGCAAGTGCTCCCAACCGACGGGATTCAGATTGGATTCTGGAAGGTGGGCCGGCATCGCGCAGGTCTGCTATTTCCCTGGTGGTGCGCGAAATAGCAAAGGACGATTGTCGTCGGACGTGCCGACGCCGAACGCTGGTGATTTAACACAAGCCCGGCGGGGCGTCGCAGGTCAGATACTGGAGTGTATGGGTGGCCCAACAGTGCAGCGGCACCTAAAGCAGACCATTTCGTTCGGCGAACAGGCCAGCCTCAGTACGGCTCGATGAGCCGGTCTTGGACATGATATTGCTGACGTGGCGAACTACGGTGTGCGTACTGATGAACAGTTCATCGGCGATTCGCCCGTTGGTCATTCCCGCGGCGACGAGCTTCAACACTTCTAGCTCACGCCTGGAAAGTCCGGCGGGGAGGACATTGCGTCCCATACGCTTCGATAACTCGACGTTGAACTCGTCGAGTTTGCTTTTCAGCGGAGGCATACCGAGCCGGTCGGTGATGGCGAGTGCTTCGCCGATCAATTCCTTTGCTAATTCGAGATCGCCGGAACCGTTTCTGCCCATTAGCAAGGTCGAATAGTTGAAGCATGTCCACGCAAGTTCCGGGTGATGCCCGGCGTTGCGTCGCATCGCCAGCATATCGTTGTGGATCGATTCAGCATCAGCGATATCACCCAGCAAGACTGCGGACGATGCAAGAGCCCGGTCCGTCCACATACCAAAATCTCCGCCGTACCCCATGCCGCGCAATGGCCTGTAGTTTTTTTCCGCAAGACCGATATCGTTCGTGTGTACGGCGGTATAAAGAAGGGCGGCACGGTGATGTCGCTCTGCGCTACCGGTTGGGGCACCGGCGTCGATTACAGGCTCCGACAATTCCCGTGCGCGCATTAGATGAGACTTATCACCGGTTATTTCGAAATTTCTTGAGTACAGCAGAGCCCGAAGTGACGATGAGTACGGATGGCTACCCGGACCAGTCACGCTTGATGCAGTCATGCGATCAAAGTAGTGCTGTGCTCGTTCAAAATTTCCGGTTTCATACTCGACCCTCACTGCGACAGTCATGGGCCTTAAGTCGGTTTCATCAATCTTTAGGGCTTCTTCTATAAGTTGTCGGCATCATCCCACAGCCCTTCCGAATGGCAAAGGGAGGCCTCTATCGACAGATTAGTCGCCTTTCTATTTGGCGATTTAATGAGATTGTCAATTTCGCGCAGGCGTTTGATGTGATGGCGCGCAGTAAGCGAATCGCCAGCCGCCGAAAACAATCCAGCTGCCTGGAACAAAATTACCGACTCGGAAAACAGGTCTGACGTGGCGAGGGCCAGTTCAATCCCGCGTGATACCAGCCCGAGGTCAGTCAACCCGCCCGAACTGTGACCGTACACGCTGACAATATTTGCGATTGCAGTCAGTTCGAGACCGTTGTCACCGTACTTACGAGCGATCGAGATCGCCCGATCGAAATTGTGCAGCGATTCGTCCAGAGCGCGGCGTTCCATGTACGCGCTGGCAATTTTTCGGGCCATGAGTCGGCCAGCATCAAGAGAATTCAGGCTAACCAGTTCCATTGCCCGGGCGATCACTTCGTCGATGCAGCGCGGCGAGGTGTAGGGGGTAGAGGCCCACGCGGCCAGGTCGATGGCTCGTTCAGTATCGCCGTTTGACACGAAGTAATTGAACGAACTGGTGAGAAGCGGGACAAACCCGGTGATTTCGAATTCGTGAGCAGTGCGCGATTCGACCTTCCACAACCCACCCAGCGCCCGAGCACGAATATCGTTTATTTCCTCATTGGCCGTTAAATCGAGTACTCGACGGTAGTGTCGTCGTCCCGCGTCGAATTCCGAAAGGCGAAGAGCTTCGTCTCCGGCAAGTAGCGAAAATTCAACAGCGCGATCGGTTCCGGTAACCGCCTGTGCCGCAACGTAATGGATTGCCAGCCGCTGAACATAGGGACGTATATTTCCTCCTGCGAACTTGAATAGTGATTCAGCTACGCGGGCATGTCGGTTGACCAGATCAGATGCCGGAAGCCCGCTCGAAACTGCCTCTCCGATCAACGCATGTGTGAAATGTAGGTTGGGTCCATCGAGTTGCAAAATCTGGTTTGCGATCGGACGTTCGAGGTCGTTGAGCAAATCATGGGGCGATGAGCCCGAAATCCTGGCAAGTAATTCAACTTCGATTTCCTGACCGATGACGCTGCACGTCCTGAGTAGGTCCAGCTCGCGCTCCTCAAGCCCTGAAAGTCTGCGGCCAATTACTTCGGCGACTCCCCCCGGCACGCCAATTTCAAGGTTGTCTGCAGCGCTGGCGTCGAGTCGGCCCTCCTGTGCAAGCAGCCGGACTACTTCGGTTGTAAAAAACGGATTTCCGTCCGTGGATGCAAAGATTGCGCTATGTACCCTTCCACCACTTTTTTTACCACCGAGCGATACCACCTGTTCGGCAGTTGCGTCACTCGACAAACGACTCAGGTCGAGCCTGGAAAATACATCGCGCCGCATGAGTTCACCGACAGTTTTTGAGAATTTCTGGGGGTTAGCGGCCATCTCTGTGCCCCGTGACGTGATGATCATCGCGATCGAAGAATCTCCGATCGATCCTGCCAGTAACTCAAGGAGTCGCAGGCTGCCTTCA
>CAYLWG010000238.1:0-3440 GCA_964387235.1 uncultured Dehalococcoidales bacterium | reverse complement strand
GAGATCCATCGGCTCAGGTGAAGGGGAATCGTATTTGCTCAGGCTCACCACGAAGCCTATCGACCAGACGCTGTTCCCTGCGGTTTCGGACCGACTTCGGCGCAATGTTCTTTCAGGCTGCTACCGGTTCCGGAGCGCACCGGCGGACAGTGAAGCCGTTATGAGCGTGTTCGTGGTGGGTGCGATGGTGGACGAGGCGATCGGTTCAATCGAATTGCTTGAGCAGGAAGGAATTGGTGTGAGCCTGTTCATCGTTACGAGTCCTGATCTGCTGTTCAGGCAGATGAACGCGGCCCACGCAAGCGAGCAGGCCGGGACTGACACCGGGAGGTGGGATCCTTTGGAGCTTCTGGAAGATCGTGAAATCGGTCGGCCTGTGTTGAGTGTCATCGACGGGCATCCACATTCGATGGCGTTTCTGGGTGCGGCACTCGACTGTCCATCGACCGTCCTTGGTGTGACCAGCTACGGTCAATCAGGTTCTCGGGCCGATCTTTACCGCCATTTTGGTATCGATGCACAGGGAATTTTCGAGGCGGGACTCGGACTGGTAGACCGGTGGCGAAAGCGAATTTTTTGACCGCACTCGTCGTGCCGGTCGAGCCTGTCGAGTCGTGTCTGCGAGGACGTGAAAAACATGCTGCGGGGAACATGTCCCTTGGTGCGTGTACAGAACACCCTGCTGCGGCCACGACCTAGAACATCAGTGGGCACCAGGGGGCCCGGACCGTGGCGAACATGGCATCGGCAAGAGATACCGCACCATCGGTGATTTCTTCCACACGGCCCGCTCGTTGCAGATCGACAAGCTTCGCGCCACCCAGATAGATTGCCGCAAGCGATGCAGTGGGAAGCGTTATATCGGCAGACTTCGTCGTTGCAACACATGTCGCTCCGTCTGGCCCACCGCTAAGTTCAAAACGCCCGCCCCATTCCGGAACGAACGAATCTTCGACATCGAACACGATGCTGCCTTCGGCCAGATAAGTGCGTGCTGCGAGTGCCGCCGGTACATCGAGCAACCGGTACCAGAGACCGTCATATGGTTTGCGTTCGAGCTGCCTGGGGTCGGCAAGCATCCACGGCAGGCTATCGTCCGATGGCGAACACCATGTGCTTACCTGGTCGTACAGGTCGATATTCAGCAGGTGGTTCCACAGTGCGGCGTGAGAAGCTGGCGTGCTGTGAATCACATCATGGGCATTGATCACACCATGATTCTTTTCACCAAATACACGAAGCTCTTTGACCATGTATCTGGCATATCCAAGCGGCTTACCGTCTTCCTCGTATACAACCAGGAATGGCTTGCCCCAACCGTCTTTAGCTTCGTTAAGGCCAAGTATGTAGCCGTCCCACGAAACGTCGTCTCTGCGCGGTACGCCGACATGAACCTGAACGGCAGCTTCCCATGCGACCGGCAGCACTTTTCGGGCCTCTTCGCGATCGATGAACCTGATCCTGCCGGGAATTTCTGGCATGTGCTTCAGGCTGGCCTGCCGTGTATCGATCAAGTAATTTTCGTGCTCGATCGCAATGCCGAACCCGAAGCGACCGTAGATGATGCTTTCCGACGCCCAGAGTGATGCGACCGGGCAGCCTCTGTCCCGTTCCTGCCTGAGCAGTTTCTTCATCATCGTGGTCAGAACTCCGCGCCGACGGTGGGTGGCCGATACCGTTACGATGGTCACGCCCGCATTCTTCACGATGGCACCACCGGGTACGGCTGATTCGAACGGCAGGGCGCCTGACGTACCGATGATCGTTCCATCGTCGAACGCCACCATCGTCATTTCAGGCGTGAGGGCCTTCTTATCAATCTCGTACTGCTCATCCGAAGGCTCGTAGTGACTACCGAAACCACGCTCGGTCACAACGCCCAACTCCCTGTGCTCGTCCCATGTGATCTGGCGGTATTCGATAGTCATAACTTTGAAAAAAGGATTCAGATTGCCTAGAAGTAATGTGCGCACCAGGGCGCAGAGTTGGTGGCGAACATTCCGTGAAGCCTTGCAAGCGCCCCGGTTGCAAGAATATCGATACGGCCTGCTTCGACGAGTGGACCCGGTGTGACGCCACCGAGATAGAGCGCGGCCAGATCGGCCGGGGTCATTATCACGTCTGGCTTATCAGCTGTTTTTTTCACCGATGCCTGTGAATCGTCGATATCAAGAACATAGGTTCCGGCAAGCTCGGGCTGCGATTCGGATACCAGCCCGATCTTCAGACGGCCATCGGCGCTGTATGTCCGGGCCTCCAGCGCTTTCGGCACGTCGAGAAGTCGAATCCAGAGGGCATCGTGCGACTTACGATTGAGACGTCTCGGGTCGGACAGCATCCACCACAACGGGTCATCGGCCGGTCGGTTTTCCGCTGTGATCTTCCCAACAAGGTCGAAGTTCAGCAGAAACCTCCAGAGGGCTGCATGTGCCGTGCCGGTAACAGAAATCTGCTCTTCGACCTCCAGAGTGCCCATGTCGGAATCGCCCTTGCGGCGCATCCTGTAGGTCACATAGCCGGTCTGCTCCCCGCCTTCTTCGCAGATAGCAAAGAACAACGCGCTCGCACCACCACGCACACGCTCTTCGTCGAACAGTTCGTACTTCCAGCGGCCAGCGTTTCTATCGATGGCACCGGGTGATTGCGCACGCATCTGGTCGTAGATGCCGGGTAGTGTCACCGCAGCTTCTTCAGCATCGATGAAGTAGACAAGCGGTTCGGATTGGCCTCGACTGACAGTGCTGACAGGCTCTGGGGAGTGCGCGAACGCTCCGAACCGCGGCTCGATAGACCAGTCGTAAGAGGTGACAGCCAGCCCGTAATCGAAGCGGCTGTAGAGGTGTGACTGCGATGCCCAGAGTCCGCTGATGATGTCGCCACGGTCTCGGGCCGATTCGTGAATCTGGTTCATCATGCCCGAAAAAGCGCCCTGCCGACGGTGTGTTACAAATGTCGTCATATAGGCCACGCCTGCCATCGGGACCTTCGCACCCCCGGGAACCGTAAGCGAATAGGAATCTGCCCCACCAGTGCCAACAATACGCTCCGACCGGCTGTCGACCGCGGCCACAAGGCGGTCGATCTCAACACGTTGTTCACGAAGGCGCACAATGTCGTCTGGGTGAACATGAGTGCCAAAACCCTGGCGAACAGCTTTGCGCCATTCGGTGAAATTTTCGTCTGTAACCTGTCTGAGTTCGATCGTCAGCGTGGTTGTGAACAAGCGCCAAGAATAAAAAACACTGGCATTAGTACCAGCCCGGCGTCGTATGCTACGTGTTGCATCATAACCGGGCCACTTTCCAGGCCATTTTCGGGCCATTTCCGGGCATGATTCAGGCAAGAAGAAGCTAACAAGAAAAGGTGATTGTGCAATGGTCGCTCTGCTCGAAGGCAAGGTCGTGCTGGTTACCGGGGCCAGTTCTGGAATCGGTCGCGAA
>CAYLWG010000237.1:0-3498 GCA_964387235.1 uncultured Dehalococcoidales bacterium | reverse complement strand
ATCGGCTGCTGCTGAAGAAGTGGCTGCATCGAGTGACGAGATGGTGAAGTCCATTCAGAGTGTAAGTGCAATCACCGAGCAGACGACTGCTGCGACCGAAGAGATGGCAGCGAGCAATGACGAGGTTCAGTCTGCGATGAGTGCCATTTCGACCATCACAGAGCAGACCGGGGCGGCGGTAGAGGAGTCACCGGCTTCGACTGAGGAACTCAGTTCTCAGGCCGAAGAAGTGGTTGCATCTTCAGCCGCACTTGGCGACATGGCCAAAACGTTGAACGAAGCTGTATCCCGGTTCAAGCTGGAAGACAAAGCAGCCGCATAAAAGCGCTTCACATCGAGTTTAATGGGGGTGCGGACAACTGTCCGCACCCCCATTTTTTACCCGAGGTCTGAGAGTTGGTCGAGTGGTGATTCAGATCGACCAAAGCGGGACAAAACATACTGCTAATTCGTATTTCACACTCTGCGCCAGAATGGTTCTCTCTTACGAATGTTCTCCAGCACCGACTCGTCCCACGGTTCCATCACGTTGCCATCTGGCTGAGGCGGTTTGCTCTGCCAACCGATTCGCTCATGGACCGCGGACTGCTTGTAATAGACGATGTAGCTGATATCGAGCAGCACGCCAAAATGACCCGGGCTGTGCGCTTCGAACGACCTGATCACACGGTCCTGCTCATCGCCCTTAAGAGTAATAAACGAAGGGTTCCGGGCAACAAAAGCTACCATTGCACCTGAAAATAACCGCCAGAAACGATTCTGTTTTCCGGCCAACCGAATCACATCGGGAGCGAGGCCCATCTGACCGGCAGAAGGTAGGCCGCCAATCGCGGGGATCAACCGGTCAAGCATCACTGATAATGCCTTTTCATCCACAACTACATCTGGTAAATCTGCATTCGTTGAATTGCCTGTCATGAATCCCCCCTTTCAGCCCTTCAAATCGGAGCGGTTGGTAACGATATAGTCGGCGGTACGCAGTGCAAGCGCCTGGATAGTCGGGGTTGGGTTGACTGCCGCCGAGGTCACGAACACGCTGCCATCGACGATGAACAGGTTGTCGATATCGTGCGATTGCCCCCACTTATCGACCACCGACCGTTCAGGGTCGTTGCCCATCCTGGCTGTTCCCATCAGGTGCCAGCCCGACTGCCGTTTCAGTGGATCAACAAAAATATCGCTGGCACCGGCTGCTTCAAACACCTTCTTTGCGTTTTCGATTCCATGATCGAGTTGATCGATGGAATTTTTGCTCATTTTGTACTTGATGCGAGGCGCCGGGATGCCATTTGAATCTACCAGCGCTGGATCCAGATCCACAGTGTTGTGACGTTCAGGCAGGTCTTCGCCGATAACCGCAATTCCCATCATGCTGCCGAGTCGTTTTTCCAACTCCTCATGATGCCCACGACCCCACGGAACAGGATCAGCGAAACCGCCTTTAGCAACCCAAGCTGGCCCGAGACTGCGCTGAAATTGGTAGGTGTAGCCCCGGACGAACCCCCTGCTTGCGTCCGTCTCGTAAAACTCCTGGCTCATGGCAAAATTGCTCAGTGGCCCGCGCCATGTGTTCATTTTTTCGGGAAAGACTCCAGTGACCATTGCGAACGGGTGAAACATCAGGTTCTTACCGACAAGCCCGCTCGAATTAGCGAGTCCGCGAGGGTGTGAATCGGACGCCGAGTTCAGCAGCAGGCGCGGCGTACCGATTCCATTGGCAGCCATGATTACCGCCCGGGCCGCCTGGTGTCGTTCCTGACCCTTTGCATCGACATAATCGGCGCCAGTGGCACGACCGGATGAATCAACCGTTATTCGCCTGACCCGTGCGCCGGTCTTGATCTCGGCTCCGTTTCGTAGGGCGCGCGGCCAGTAGGTCAGGTCAGTACTCGACTTAGCACGCTGGTAGCAACCCATGTGGTTGTGTCCGCAAAAATTGCAGGCATCACGGCCCTCACCGTATCTTTGGGTGTTGATGTAGCTATCGGAGGGCCACCAGTGCCAGCCAAGTTTTTCAAACGCATCGACCAGTCTCATTCCATCGGCACCGATTGGCAGAGGTGGCATCTGTCGTGGACTTCTTGGTGGGTTGGCAGGGTCGCCCGCAATTCCGGAACAGCCCATTACCTCGTCGTTGAGATCGTAAAATTCTTCCAACTCGTCATAAGTGAGCGGCCAGTCATCAGCAACGCCATCGAGGGTTTTCACGCGGAAATCGGAAGGGTGGAACCTGGGTGTGTGGGCACTCCACAGAATTGTGCTGCCGCCAACCCCGTTGAACATCACCGGGGTCACCGGCGATTCCGAAACGTTTATCGGATAGTCCTCGTCGCGTTGGCGCACGTTCGGGTCGATAGACCAGTTGGTCATCATTTCGAATTCATAATCGGGTGAAGCCGATGCGTATTTCGACGGGTCTTGCCAGTAACCCTGCTCCAGGCACACGATGCTGAAGCCGACCTCGGAAAGCCATGCTGCTACCGCGCCGCCGGATGCCCCCGCACCAACCACGAGTATATCGACCGCGTCGCCGCTGGTTTTTTCGTTATTGGTACTCGCGCTATCGACCATGCAGACCTTCCGTAGTTTTTCTGATTTCTGATTCATTACCCCGTCACGACACATACGACATATGGGTCGAGAGTGGCAGTGTACGTGTCCTGTGCATTCTGTGAAACGCGCTCTGGGGCTGTATGATTCGCCCGCTTTAGTCCGCCAAGATGGTCGGCGAAATCTCCAGTGCGCATACACATATTATCCATACGGGGTGTCATTTGAACGGCAACATAATAGTGACCGATGTGAAAGTGGTGAAGCTGCGTACAGTGCGGCATGTCGGCGAACTCGAACCAGCATGGAGCCCCGGTAGCCAGATGTCGTTCGATATAGGCGGCGGGTCATATGTCGAGGTTCATACCGACGCTGGAATTACCGGCATCGGGCCAGGCATGCACCCGATGTTCATGGAGCCAGTCAGCGAGTACCTGGTTGGTAAGAACGCCTTCGATATCGAACAGCATGCCGCTTCGCTCAACTACTATGTTCCGAACCTGCCATATCAGGGTATCGCTGGCGTTGACATCGCACTGTGGGACATCGCAGGCAAGGCGGCAAACCTTCCGCTTTACAGGATGTGGGGCGGCGGAAAGGACGAACTAATTCCCTACGCAAGTATGGTTCGACTTTCCACACCGGAAGAGCGGGCAGAACTGGCCGGTTCGTTGAAAAACGATGGTTGGCGGGCGATCAAGCTGCGACTGCACCACGAAACGATCGCCGAGGACATGCGGGTGGTCGAAGCAGTACGGGAGGCGGTCGGCAATGAAATGACCATCATGGTCGATGGAAACCAGGCACAATCGAGCGGTAACTGGCAACCGGGCGTCAGGTGGAGTTTCCAGCGTGCGTACGAGACGGCGGCCGAACTGCAAGACCTGGATGTATTCTGGCTCGAAGAACCGCTGAGTAGGTACGACTATGCCGGGCTGGCGGAACTTA
>CAYLWG010000236.1:0-3569 GCA_964387235.1 uncultured Dehalococcoidales bacterium | reverse complement strand
AGTTACGAAATTCGTTGACGGGGTATTCCGCGAGTTTTAAACTAAAACCTTACCAATTGAGTCAGGAATAGAAAAATCCGATGAATCCAGTTCGATTCGAGTTCGGTGTCATCTTCTTCGACTGGGGCAAACGGTAATTGCGTGGGCTGAAAAATTCGGGTTAATTTCCCGGCAGAGGGCATTTTTTTGACGAACCAGAACACTATTTCGCGCACGTCTGATCTCTCAGACCAGGAATATCGGTGGGGATTTGTCACTGACGTTGAAACCGATCTCGCGCCCAAAGGTTTGAGCGAAGATATTGTTCGGCTGATCTCTGCGAAGAAAAACGAACCCGGTTGGATGCTTGAATGGCGGCTGAAGGCGTATCGGCACTGGGTGCAGTTGAACGAATCGGATGCCGAGCCTGAATGGGCGAATGTCAAATATCCAAAAATCGATTATCAGGATATCTACTACTACGCCGCCCCTAAATCTGCTACCGAAGCGCCGAAGAGCCTCGACGATGTTGACCCAGAGATGCTGGCAACTTTCGAGAAACTCGGTATCCCGCTACAGGAACGGGCGAAGCTGGCCGGTGTAGCGGTCGATGCGATTTTCGATTCAGTATCGGTGGCGACCACTTTCGAGAAACAGCTCGGGGAACTGGGAATTATCTTCTGTTCGTTCAGCGAAGCAGTGAAGAACCACCCCGACCTGATTAAGAAATATCTCGGTTCGGTGGTGCCATATACCGACAACTTCTTCGCCAGCCTGAACGCCGCCGTCTTCAGCGATGGCTCGTTCGCTTACATCCCGCCCGGTGTGCGGTGTCCGATCGAACTGATGACCTACTTCCGCATTAACACGGCCGATACGGGCCAGTTTGAACGCACCCTGATAGTTGCCGATGAAGGCGCATACGTTTCTTATCTTGAAGGGTGTACGGCGCCGTTTCGGAAGACACACCAGCTTCATGCCGCGGTTGTCGAATTGATCGCCCTCGACGATTCTGAGATCAAGTATTCGACTATCCAGAACTGGTTCCCCGGCACCCCCGAGGGCGAAGGCGGGGTTTTCAACTTCGTCACCAAGCGTGGCAGGGCCGATAAGAACGCCAAGATATCGTGGACTCAGGTCGAGACAGGGTCGGCGATCACATGGAAGTATCCGAGCGTGATCCTGAAGGGCGATAACTCGGTTGGCGAGTTCTTCTCGGTGGCGCTGACAAATAACTATCAGCAGGCCGACACCGGAACGAAGATGATCCACATCGGCAAGAACACGAAATCGACCATCGTTGCGAAGGGCATCTCTGCCGGTCACGGCAACAATACGTATCGGGGCCAGGTTCAGATCATGCCCGGTGCCGAAAACGCAGTGAACCACACCCAGTGCGATTCGCTGCTGATTGGCGATAAGTGCGGGGCTCACACCGTCCCTTATATCGAGGTCAGAAACCCGACTGCACGACTCGAACACGAGGCTTCGACTTCGAAAGTCAGCGACGATCAACTTTTCTATCTGAGGGCGCGTGGGTTATCTGAAGAAGAGGCCCACCACATGATTATCACCGGCTGGAGCCGTGAAGTGTTTCAGGAACTCCCGTTTGAGTTTGCCATGGAGGCCAGCCAGTTACTGCGGGTGTCACTGGAAGGCGCAGTCGGGTAGGTGTACGTGTGCAGCAAATTCCTTCTCCCTCGGGAGAAGGTCAGGTATGTACTGAGCTTGTCGAAGTGTTGAGGGGATGTTTTCGACAGCGATACAAGTGCTTTCGAACGGAATTTCCTGGTGAAAGTTTCCCCTCACCCCAACGTTCATCTTTGGCTCCCAAAGGAGAGGGAGTTATGAGACAGCCTCCCTGCGGAGAGAGAGTTCCTGAGACAAATGCAAAATAAATCAGAATTGGATCAGAAGAAAAACAATGCTTGAGATTAAAAACCTGCGGGTGTCCGTGCTCGATATCGAAAACTCGGAGATCCTCAAAGGGATCGACCTGAAAGTGAACGATGGCGAAGTTCACGCCATCATGGGGCCGAACGGCTCTGGCAAAAGCACGCTTGCCAACGTGCTGATGGGGCGTCCCGACTACGTGATAACCGAAGGCGAAATCACGTACGCCGGGAAATCGATTCTCGACCTCCTGCCGGAACAGCGAGCCCATCTGGGCATGTTCCTTGCTTTCCAGTACCCGGCTGAAATTCCGGGCGTGCGCCCCTGGCAATTCCTTAAAGCAGCACTCGATGCAAAGGCCGATGCGCTTGGCGAAGACAAGATGTCGGTGCGTGATTTCTCCAAACTTTTCGATGAAAAAGTAAAAGCGGTCGGAATAAACCCGCAACTGGTGAAGCGTTCGCTAAACGATGGTTTTTCAGGTGGTGAGAAGAAGCGGAACGAGATGCTTCAGCTTGAAGTGCTACAGCCTGCGCTGGCGATTCTTGACGAGACCGATTCCGGGCTAGACGTAGACGCACTGCGGATTGTTGCCGAGGGAGTGAACTCGATGCGTTCGCCCGACCGGTCGTTCATCATCGTCACGCACTATCAGCGTTTGCTGAACTACATCAAGCCCGATGTCGTTCACATTCTGATCAATGGCAAAATCGTGAAAACCGGGGGGGCTGACCTTGCGTTAGAGATCGAAAAAGACGGGTACAAGCAGTACACCGCGGTTGGAGCGAAAGCATAACGATGACACTTGCTGCCCCACCAACATCGGTCGAAAAGTTCGCCTCCGCGTTTGAATCACTCGGCACCTCGGGTCAACCATCGTGGTTGATAACAGCCCGGAGGCAGGCCTGGGCGAGTTTTTCAGAACTGGGAATACCAACTAAGCGCCGCGGGAACGAGCTCTGGAAATACACGAACCTAAAACCACTCGCCGATACGGATTTCGGATATGGAAACATTGGGTTGGTGTCGCTCGACGAGATCAAGTCGAATGGTCCGTGGGATGACGCATGGGACACTGTTGTAGTTGTCGATGGTCACTTCAGCGGCCAGCTTTCCAATTTGCCCGGTGCCGAAGAGAAACCCGGACTAACTGCCGGGAGTCTCGCTGATGCGTTTGCTGCGGGCAAGGACGATATTGAATCGCAGTTCGCAAGCCTTGCTGGCCGCGAAAATTATGCCTTCACGGCCCTGAACACGGCCTTTGCGGGCGATGGCGCGTACATCCGTGTGACAGCCGGTGCGCATCTGGAAACCCCGCTACATGTCGTGTTCGTGTCATCGAATCTGGAAGAGAGCAGGGCATCGTATCCGCGATTGCTGATAAATGCCGGGAAAAACAGCTCTTTCACGATTATCGAGACATATATAAATCTCTCCGAATCGGCACAGCTGACCGTTCCGGTGACCGAAGTGTTCGCCGCCAGCGGCTCAAAAATTCGCCACTACAGGATTCAGGTTGAGAACGAGAAGTCGTTCCACATCGCCACTTCCCGTGTGAACCAGAAAGCCGATTCGAATTTCACTTCGACCAGTTTTGCGATAGGCGCTTCGTTAGGCCGAAACGATATTCACACGCAGCTCGATGAACCGGGTGCCGAATGTACGTTGCATGGTCTTTACATGACAAGCGGTAGCCA
>CAYLWG010000235.1:0-3710 GCA_964387235.1 uncultured Dehalococcoidales bacterium | reverse complement strand
GAAACACCATTGCGGCGGTTCCTATGAAAACCATCATGCTCGCAATTTCTGGAATCGCGCTGGTGCTGGTATTGCTGGTGGGTGCGCACACCGCAGACCTCAGCGGTTCCGATGACGCGACCGTCGCGGCTCGTGGGGCGTCACGTCGGCAGCGACTGATATCGACAACAGCCGAGGCCCTCATCGTTGCGTTCGGCGGTACGGCCATAGGGTTTTCTATTGGCGCATTCGTGATGGGTCCGCTCGGGGCCGCAGCCGTGGTTGGCGATCTGAACTTCGATTTCCAACTGCCACAGACGTGGACAATAGTCGCATCGCTACTCGTGGGCATGGCCGGTGCCGGTATGTTCGCCGTCAGCACCATCAGTTCGGGTTCTCTCCTCGTGACAGGGCTTTATCGAAACAAGTCGAATCAAACGGGCCGTCCGTTCTTCACCCGCTACTATCTTGACCTCGTAATCGTCGTAATCGCACTCGTACTCGCCTGGCAGGTGTCGAACGGCGGCGTTCAACTGGCCGAAAATTCGGTAGGCCAGGGTCAAACTAACCAACTGGCCCTCGCCCTGCCTGCCATAGGCGTTATCGGGCTAGGGGCCGTTGGAGTTCGCATATTGCCTCTGGTGTTTTCCGTACTTGCCGCGGTCATTTCGCGAATGCCGTCGGCTATCGGGAAATCGACAGTATTTGAGTTGGCATTGAAGTCGCTGGCCCGCCGCACAACACATCAGGCCAAACTCGTGATTATGATCGCGGCTACGGCGGCAACTGCGGTTTTGCTGTCGAGTTTTGAATCCACCATCACATCGTCGAATTTCGACCAGTCGGCCTACAGAGTTGGAGCAGATGTACGTGCCACAGGGCTCACTTACAGGTCGCAGTGGCGGATCGACAAAGCCATAGATGAAGTCGCAAAAATCGATGGAGTGGCCTCTCTATCGGGCGTCATACGGGCCTCAGGCGTCATCCGTGGCAGCGGCAGTGCTGTGCCGGTAGCGATTCTGGGAGTCGAACCGGACGAACTTTCGGGCATCATATGGGACCGGGAGGGAGTCGACTCTGCAGGGACTCTCGAGCTGTTGCGCCAGAGCGAAAAACCGCTCGGGTTGCCGATTCCCGGTGATGCCAAGTGGATTTCCGTGAATATAAAACCCGTCACATCAATGCCTGATGTCGGGTTGATAGTAAAACTGGCCGATTCATCCGGCAGGCTGCACAGTCTGACACTTGGCACACTCGAACCGCGGTCTTCGACTGGGAGCACCGAGAGATTCCCTTGTTCCGGTCAGGATTCACAGGAATCACCAGATATGGCGGGCTCGCCCGGTTGGTGCGAAATAGGGGTCGGGCTGGCTGGGTTGCGTGATTTACTTCCTCCCGGCGAGCCACTAACCCTGGAGTTTCTGGGGTTTTCGCGCAGGCCGATCGAGCGAGGCGATCCACCAAATCCAGGCTCGATGTTGATCGACCGTATTTTCGCCCATCGTCTGGGCGCGGCAGATGTGTTGCTCTGGTTCGGTGAAAGTGACGAACGAAATACTCTGGGAGGGGGCTACGGCGATCACGGTGCGAGAATCGACGATGCCGGTCAGGACGGGGCATTGATTTCATGGATCGTACCCGCATTTGGCACATATCGTGGTGTCGATCTTGCACCGGTCGGAAAAGCCAACGACATAATCGCATCGGACTGGTTCAGGCAACAGGGATTTGAGATGGACGACCTTATGGAGGTCGCAGTCGGCGACCGCATTGTTCGTGTCCGCATTGGTGGGTTTGCGGAACATTTTCCAACGCTGAACCCGTCTGTAGGTCCGTTCATTATTGCGTCGAGAGAAACCGTATGGAGGGCGTTGGCACTCGCTTCAGATACCATCGCCGCGCCAGTGAACGAAATATGGTTTTCCGCAACTGGGGAGACCAGTGACCTCATAACCGATGATATTCGAAGTTTGCTACTGGAAAACTCGATCAACGTTTCGAGTGTTCGGCAACAGATAGATGGCGATGCGGCGGCCCTCAGTGGGCTGGAATCTACAGCATGGCGGTTTATTCTGGGATTTGGGTATGCGGTTCTGACAGTCGCCGCCATCGTGGCAGTGGTTGTCCACACTGTCGGCAGTTTTTCACTTAGAAGAGTCGAATTTTCAGTCTTGAGATCACTTGGCCTGGGCAAACTGCAACTCATCGCCATGATTCTCTTCGAGAGCCTGACGGTGATCGTTTTTGCCGCGGCGATAGGAACTGGAGCAGGACGAGTTATTGCCCTTACAACGATTCCGTATCTGACGGGCGAAGATCCGGCCGATATTACTCCGCCGATGTTGCTCTGGACCGATTGGAACACCCTGGCCGTGGCACTGGCAGTTTTCGCCAGCGCAGTGCTGGTCAATTTGGGCCTGATCGCTTTTCTGGCAAGCACGAGGTCGGTGCATGCCGAAATCAGGATGGGGTCTCGTTAGGTCACCGGATCAGAATCACGCTGTAGGTGGCTGACTACGTTCCAGCAGTTCGATCCAGTTTCCGTCGGGGTCTTGCAGGAAAATCGCGCAGTTGGCCCACGGGAACTCGTTATCAAGCTTCGCTGGCGGAGGCCCGGCGAACTTTACGCCAAGCCCGGACATTCGCCTGTACTCGGCGTGAACGTCATCTACCTGAATGCCAACGTGGGATGCTCGTACGTCGTTCTGAAGAAGTGAAGGGGGGTCGTCGGAGCCGAGAGGGGTGATGTACTGATCCAGTTCAATGGAACATCCGTTACCCGTTCCGACCCACGCCAATTTCAGGCGGCTGTTTTCCATTCCCGTTACGGCGGAAAGCCATTCTCCGCTTAACTCCCTGATCTCCCGTTCTACCTGAAGCCCGAGTACCTCTGTGTACCATTTGAGCGATTTTTCAATGTCGCTCACCACGAAACCAACGTGGTAAATCATCTCGACAGCCATCTATTTCGCCCTACTTTCGTTTTATCTAATTACCGCGTCGGTTAGCAAGAGTTTTTGCCGTCAGATTATGTTGCGTCTCGTGCCCGGAGAAATGTCGGTCAAGTTCGCTGACCATCTCCTCGAAAAATCGCGTTCTGGAACGCTTTGTCGTACCTGCAATGTGGGGCGATAGGAACACATTTGGCAGATCACGAATGCGGGAATCGACCGGGATCGGCTCGGGGTCGAACACATCAAGGCAGGCAGTGATATCGTCAATCTCAAGACGTTCTATCAATGCTTCCGAATCCACAACTGCGCCGCGGGACACGTTCACAAAGACCGAACCGGGTTTGAGTCTCGAAATTTCGTGCTTTCCGATCATGCCCTTCGTGCCCGGAGTCAGGGGGACCAGACACACCACGACATCTGGTACAGATAGGACCTTATCGAGAGAAGTGAGCGTGAACCCGAGCGAGCTTGCCAGTTCAGACGATAGGTAGGGATCGTGAGCGAGAATCTCCACTCTGAACGGCTTGAGTAACTCGATAAGCCTGCGGCCAATATAACCGGCCCCAATAAGCCCAACTGTGCGTCCGGTCAGTTCATCGTTATTGGCAAATTCGGTCGCTGTATCCCGTTGCTCCGGCGTGCCCCATTCTTCTCCCGCTATTAATCGCCTGAAATGTGCCCCTGCGCTGCGGAGTCCGATTAGCATCAGTCCCAACGCCCATTCCGATACCGGATACGAAGAACCGTGCGTCGTATCTACCGCCCGCACGCCCCGGG
>CAYLWG010000234.1:0-3733 GCA_964387235.1 uncultured Dehalococcoidales bacterium | reverse complement strand
AACGCTCTGGTCTTGATCAGTTCGTATTCAACTTGAGTGAGCGGTACTGTTCCGTGTATCGGGTCTGCGATTCGTTTGCTGTACTCGATGGTCAAAGCTGTTAGCTCAGACCGAGATCTTTCAACGCATCGTAGGCGGCTTGTCGCTCGGGATATAACTCAGGTTTAGATCTCTGCAGAATGGCGTCAGCTTTCGCTTTGTCAGAATTCGTATTCAGGAACGCAACAGAGGCCAACAGTTCTAGCCATTCAGCCTTCTTTAATTCAACTCCCTCAGGGGGGGGAATCCATTTTCTCACTTGACGAATTTTATCTGTTACTGAATCGTTTAATCCAAATCCTGCCGTCGCAGATTCCTTCCGTGGATCGTTCATCAGGTCGTAATAGTCTCGCGCCAAGCTCGGACTGTACGGTCCCATCAAATACCAGTTAAACGAGTACCCAAGTGGTGGAAACAGCCGCTGTGAGATATACACAGATTTTTGGAGAGTCTTCCGGTCAGCAAGAGATTTGACCCTTAGAGGAACACCGAGCTCATCGAGAACGAGTTTCAAAGCCACTAGCCGTTTTTCCAAATGATCCTCCGAGCATGTTCACGCTACCCACTTGCAGCGGGTGTACGACAGAATGCGCCACCCCAACATGAACGGTCAAGTCACGTTCTGAACTAAAATGACCGAATAATTAGAGTATCAGAACATTCGTTCCAAACAGTTAGTCGTTGGCGCACCGCATCGTCAATTAGATTGTTTCGGTGATACTGAGGGCCAAGTCGTCTACAACCGAAACAGCCTGTCATCAACATCCCTGGCAGCGTTCAGATCGCTTATAATGCCCCATTGTGGAATGATCGCGATTAGGCCAGCGTCGATAGGTTCAAGAGTACGATGCCCCTGGTCGAGCCCCACTGGTTCCCAGTTCGGAAACACTACATCGTCGATCACGCAGCTAATACCGTACTCCACGAACTCTGCCGCAACCGCTGAAATATTTGCATCGCAATATCCAGCTGCCTCAGGGTTTCGTCGTTCCAGCCGAGCCGAGGATCGTGATATCCAGACTTGACCAGCAACCGAAACGAGTCGAGCGACAGGTGAGCGCACCTTTCCCGTCGTGAACTCGCCCAGGCATTGGCTACCGTCGTTTTACCTGCACGGGCAAGGCCTGTAATTAGCAATATGTTGGCTGGTAAATGTGCCTATTCCCTTTTTGCCGTGTCCTGTTTTCGATCATAGGCGACACGGCAATGATTCACATTTTCCAATGCGCCATCATATGGTGTCGATTACAGCTAACTGTTGACCGTGTTATCCGTCAACAGGTGTGTGGCAGTCACACCCGCTACTCGCCTTTGTTGGCTATCAGGCTGTCTACTACTTCTGGTTCGGCCAGCGTTGATGTATCGCCTATTGTGTCGATCTCGTTTGTAGCTATTTTGCGAAGGATTCGGCGCATTATCTTGCCCGAGCGGGTTTTTGGCAGAGCCGGAGCCCAGTGAATAACGTCGGGCATTGCGATAGGCCCGATCACCGTGCGCACCTGTTTGCGCAGCACATCTTTTAGCTCATCCGAATACTCAACGCCCATATTCAGCGTCACGTACGCATAAATGCCCTGGCCCTTGATCTCGTGCGGATAACCGACCACCGCCGCCTCGGCCACGCTCGAATGTAGTACAAGCGCACTCTCGACCTCGGCTGTGCCCATGCGGTGGCCCGAAACGTTAATCACATCGTCAACCCGGCCCGTCACCCAGTAGTAGCCATCCTCATCACGGGTCGAACCATCGCCAGTGAAGTAGTAGCCCTTATACATATCGAAGTACGTCTCTTCAAACCGCTTGTGATCGCCATAAATCGTACGCATCTGGCCCGGCCACGACGTCTTAAGCGCCAGCACGCCCGTCACGCCATCACCCACAAGCTCCCTGCCACTCTCCGGATCAAGAATCGCCGGTTGTATACCGAAAAACGGCACTGTCGCCGCGCCTGGCTTGGTGGGGATAGCACCCGGCAGCGGGGTGATTAGAATGCCGCCAGTTTCCGTCTGCCACCAGGTATCGACTATCGGACACCGTTCTTTTCCGACCTGCTTGTTGTACCAGCGCCACGCCTCGGGGTTTATCGGTTCACCCACCGATCCCAATAGCTTTAGGGATTTCATTTCGTACTTGCTCGGCCACTCATCGCCAAGCCGGGCAATTGCCCTTATTGCCGTTGGCGCGGTGTAAAACTGGTTCACTTTCCACTTTTCGACGATCTGCCAGAAGCGGTCGGGTTCCGGGTAGGTGGGAATGCCTTCGAACATGAGGGTCGTCGCACCGTTGGCGAGCGGGCCGTAGACGATGTAAGAATGTCCGGTTACCCAGCCGATATCGGCGGTGCAGAAATAGATATCGCCATCGTGGTAGTCGAAGACGTACTTGTGCGTTTGGGATGCGTACACCATGCAGCCGCCGGTGGTGTGCTGTACGCCTTTCGGCTTGCCGGTGGAGCCCGAGGTGTAGAGGATGAAGAGTGGGTCTTCCGCATCCATAACTTCGCATTCCGACTCTTTGCTGGCATCTGCCATAGCGTCGTGCCACCAGATATCGCGGCCGTCTTTCATCTCGCAATCGACGCCTTTGCTGCCCGCGATGCGCTCGACGACGATGCAGGTTTCGACCGGCACGCCCATCTGGGCCTCGGCGGAAGTCATCGCTTCATCGGCGACTGGCTTCATGGGAACGGGCTTGGCTCCGCGGTGGGTGCCGTTGCAGGTTATTAGCACGGTGCAGGTCGAATCGGCGATGCGGTCGGCGAGGGCGTCGGCAGAAAAACCGCCGAACACTATCGAGTGGATAGCGCCGATACGGGCGCAGGCGAGCATCGAGATAGCCAACTCGGGGATCATCGGCAGGTAGATGGAAACCCGGTCGCCCTTTTTTACCCCGCGCGACTTCAGGACGTTGGCGAATTTCGATACTTCTTCGTGAAGCTCGTTGTAAGTGATAGTGCGGTCTTCGCCTGGTTCGTTGCCTTCCCAGATGATTGCGATCTGATCGCCACGGCTTTCGAGATGGCGGTCGAGGCAGTTGTAGGCGATGTTGGTTTGCCCGCCCTCGAACCACTTGATCGAAATGGGGCCTTTGTTCCGGTCGAAGTTAACCTCGCTTACGGTGTCCCATTTTTTGAACCAGTGGTATTCCGAGGCTTTTCCGGCCCAGAACGCGTCGGAGTCTGAAATCGATCGGTCGTACTCGGTTTTGTACTCCTCCATGCTTTTGATGTGGGCGTTCTCGCGGAACGACTCGGAGGGTGCGTAAATTTCAGAATCTGCCATGAGTGTTTCCAGTTAGCTACGAACTCGCTTCGCGTTGTCTTACATCGCATAGGGGTTCTATCAATCTGTGACACCGATGGCAAGGGGCGTAGTGGCGGTGTGTGCCGCGAAGTGCGCGCTCGGGGCGGGTTTTCGCAAGCCGGGGGAGAAGTCCCAGTGCGTGCTGCCAGTGCGTGCTGCCAGTGCGTGAGCCTAGTGCGTGCTACTGCCGACCGAAGAGCTCTGGAGATCGAAGTGTTTGGGCGATGGAAACAGAAAAGCCGTTTATCTCCCAGCGGCCCGAGGTCTGGCGCAAGCGAGGTGATGGTGGAGCTGGAGGGATTCGAACCCTCGACCTTCGCAATGCCATAGAAACGCTATCCCAATTTAGCTAAAGCACAGTATTTTCCCAGGTGTGAGCGACGACCAGATAA
>CAYLWG010000233.1:0-3862 GCA_964387235.1 uncultured Dehalococcoidales bacterium | reverse complement strand
TTTCATTTGCAGAAACCACGTCACCCAACCCCAGTCGGGACATGCGTGATCTCTACTTGTTGCCACACGGCGATCGATTATCGCTCAGGGGGATCGAAAGTACGCGGGTTCCACACGAAACTGCTTCCATTATCGTCGTGTGTCCGCCATGACACACCACCAGATCGGCGGCTTTAATGTACTGCACGATATCGTCAGGGCAACCTAGAATTCTGATCGTCGCCGGCGGCATCTGTCGCGCAATCTCTTCTACCGTCTCGTCCAGACTGTCGATAGTAATATTTGGCCCTGTGGCAACGAGTAGGGTTACAGGGAGAGGTGACAATGTTCGAATCGCGCGTTTTAGCACTCCAACTCCGAGGGCAGTTCCGCCGCCGTGTCGGGTAACACGACCACACGTTTCTGCTTCGATCGATCTGGATACACCTGCGATCTGATCTCGGATGATGTCTTGGCCATACTAACGACCAGCATATTTCGTGCCCCGCTCGCCACCGTTTATACGGTTGCGTATCACGTTTTGTTTCGACAAAACTCATTTCACGGTGCGAGGTCTAAACAACTCCAAATCAAGGTCACGTAAATGGTCACAAAACGTGCGGCAGCCGAAAATTTACGTGTCGCTATTCATACTCGAAAACGGTATCTTATTGGGTGCTGTTAGTTCTTGATCGGAACTTGTTCGGGAGACCCTGAATCTGGCAACCCAGGTTCGATCCCCGGATCGGCAGCCAACGGGGCCCCATCGTCTAGTGGCCCAGGACACGGCCCTCTCAAGGCTGAAACAGGGGTTCAAATCCCCTTGGGGCTACCATGCACCTTGAAGAGGCGGTCGGCGTAACTGCGGACCGCCTCTTGCTATTTACACAGCCGCCGCCGTGGTTGTAGAAAGTTAGCGTCCTCGCGGGGCAAGTCACCCGTCGCGAAGTGGCACAGCGCAGGCAACAGCAAGAGGAGCAAACTTTGGTTCGTGGACACGGGATTCACCACGACCTCACAGGCGATCTCGACGACCCACCAAAACGCCCGATCGCCCGTAAGACACTGGTCAGAGTCGCCAGGCTTTACCGCCCGTATCGCAACGCCCTGATAATCGTGGCGGGAATCATCCTGATTTCCGCAGTGCTGCAAATCGCGGCACCGCTCCTTATCAGGCAGATCATCGACGTGGCAATTCCGAACGCCGACAGGGGTCTTCTTGTATGGCTCACGGGTGGGATGATCGGCATCGCTGTAATAAGCGGCGGGTTATCGCTTGGCACAAACTACCTGAACACCCGTACCGGTCTCACGGTGATGGAAGACCTGCGCCTATCTGTCTATTCGCACCTGCAGAAACTTCCACTTTCGTTTTTCACATCGACTCGAACGGGCGATCTCCAGACACGCATTTCAAGTGATGTCGCCAGTACCCAGCTAATGCTGACCGACACGCTGGGGGTGATTATTTCGAGTTTGGTGATAGTAATCGCATCTGTAATCGCGATGCTGGTGATCTCCTGGGAACTGTCTCTCGTCGCACTTGTAACGGTCCCGGCGTTTGCTGCCGCCATGCTCTGGGTTGGTCGCAGACGGCGTGCGCTGACAAGGGAAACTCAAAGGACACTTTCCGACCTGACCTCTCGAACAGGCGAAACGCTTTCGGTGTCGGGCGTGATGCTTGCGAAGACCTTCGGACGCGAGGCCGATCAGCTTAAAGGGTTCAAGGAAAATAGCTCGAAGCTAACCGCGCTATCGTTACGTCAGGCGATGACCGGCCAGACGTTTTTCGTCGTGATGCAAACATTTTTCACTATGGCCCCAGCGATCGTGTGGCTGATCGGTGGATACTTTCTCACTGGCGGTAACAGTACCCTTACGCTTGGCGACATAGTCGCATTCACGGCTATCCAAACAAGACTCCTGTTCCCGCTGGCGGGCCTTTTCAACCGTGGGGTAGAGATATCCAGTTCGATCGCCCTCTTTGAACGAATTTTTGAGTATCTCGACATTGATCCGAAAATCAAAGACCCGGTGAACCCGGCCCAGATCGACCTTGCGAACGCCAGGGGGGCAATCGCGTACCAGAAGGTTGGATTCAGCTACGAAGCAGTGAATTCCCATGGTGACGCCCCGTTCACGCTCGGCGATATCGATTTCACTGTCCCGAGTGGCAGTCTGACTGCACTGGTGGGCCCGAGCGGGGCCGGAAAGACTTCGGTCGGCTATCTGCTGGCCCGGTTGTACGACGCCAATTCAGGTTCGGTGACTATCGATGGAGTGAACGTGAAAAACATGACACGGGCCGATCTGTCGAAACTAATCGGGGTGGTTTCACAGGATTCGTTCATGTTCCATGCGTCGATCAGGGAAAACCTGGTGTACGGCAAGCCCGATGCGAGCGAAGAGGAAGTGGTGGCTGCGGCGAAGTCGGCACAGATTTTCGATCTGATCGACGGTCTGCCGGAGCGGTTTGAAACTACTGTCGGCGAGCGCGGCTACCGGCTTTCGGGTGGAGAGCGGCAACGGCTGGCGATCGCCCGGGTGATTCTTGCTAATCCACGAATTCTGTTGTTGGACGAGGCGACAAGTTCTCTGGATACGCTGTCGGAACGGATGATTCAGCAGGCGTTGACGCGGCTGCGAAAAGGGCGCACGACGGTCGCTATCGCCCACCGTCTGTCGACTGTTATCGCAGCAGATCAGATTCTTGTTATGGAAAACGGCAGAATCAGCGACCGGGGCACCAATGATGAGTTGCTGGTCCGTTCAACGCTTTACAGAAGGCTGTACGAAGAACAGTTCACATCGATTCCGTCGCTGGCTTAGGCGTCTGCTAAACCTCCCTCTCCTCGAGGAGAGGGTTGGGGTGAGGAGGAAGCTGCTCTGTAGGAAATACAGTTCGAATGCACCAGTATCACCATCGAACCGTTTCCCCTCAATGTGCAGCCGGGGAGAAGGAATTTAACTTCGCCTATCGATAAGTTTTGGGATAGTAAATCATAGGGTCGCGTCGGCATGGGTGTTTTTGCTGGCAGGTCGATAGTTGGAAAAATCGGCCTCTGATCCTTCTATGATTTTCAACGATACAGGGATGACAGGTGGTTGCTAAAGCCCGTTTGGGCTTTGCGATTGGTGTACATTTCCGGTGTAGTACCGGACAACCTTGGAAAGTACCAGATGTCACCAAATCACCAACTCCAACCGCTGAAACCCGTTATGTGCTTGCGACCGCCGAACGACATCCTGTTCGAGGAATCGTTCTGGGATGAGTTGGCCGATGCCGGTATCAACGAGATCGCACTCCAGTGGTTGTGCCTGCTTGACGATCCCAGCAATCACGAGACAGAAAATCACGAAAATAAAGGCAACATTTACCCGCAGCCGGAAGATGGACACCCGCGGGGCCTGGAAGCGATGGGTGACGAACGGGTGAGGCGCGTTCCGACAGCGGCGTTCAACCCGACTCCCGAGTTTTACGAGGGCTTTTCCTGGCAGCCACCGACCATGCCGAAACACCTTTCAGGTCAGGCCGAAAAATTGTCGGCGGCACTCGAAATGGGGCGTTCAAAGGGATTTACCATCTACGTGGCCGATGACAAGGGCTATTTTCTTCATGGTGGCTTCGGCTCGGGAAAACTCGATGTCAATCGGCGCACTCCCAGTTTCACCGACCCCGAAATGCCCGCTATGACTGTTGCAAGGGCGCGGGACACGGCGAAACATTTCCCGCAGGTGACGGGCCTGTTGCTCGACGGGCCGGACTTCAAATGGGAAATAAAGCCCGGACACCGCGATGATCTGTGGGTGGAGCAGATCGACACGCCTGAAAATCGTGCGTTTGCGAGTTCGAACGGCATGGATTTTCAGGCCGTGCTAGACG
>CAYLWG010000232.1:0-3929 GCA_964387235.1 uncultured Dehalococcoidales bacterium | reverse complement strand
TCTGGGATCTGCTCGGAGGCAAGGTCAGAGACCGAGTCCGGGCGATAGTCCTGCTCGGGGCATACGGTGAGACAGGCCAGATGGACAGCCCCGAAAGCTTTGCAACAGCGGCAAAAAAAGCTCAAAACGACGGCTACACAGCCCTCAAAATGACCCCGTTCCCGTCCAACTGGGGCGAACTGGCCCACCCCGAGCTAATTCGCCAGAACGTAGCAATAGTCGAAGCAGTGCGCGAAGAAGTCGGCTGGAACTTCGACATCGGCATCGAGATTCACCGAAACATGATGCCCGGTCAATCAGTCGTATTCGCACAGCAGATCGAAAAGTTCCTGCCGTATTTTTACGAAGACCCCATAGCACCCGATTCCGTCATGTCGATGGGGCTTGTTGGCGACAAAATCAACCTGCCGCTGGCGGTTGGCGAACGCAACAACACACTCTGGGAATTCAGAGAATACTGCACACTCCCTGGCGTGAACTTCTTGAAACCCGATATCGGCCTTGCGGGCGGTATCACGCACCTGAAAAAAATCGCAGCCGTGGCCGAAAGCTTCCACCTGAAAATTCTGCCTCACCACTTTCTGGGGCCAATTGCCAACATGGCCCTCACTCACATGGCAACATCGACCCCGAACTGGGACATGAACGAATTCGCCCCAGAAGCGGGAACGTTTAAAGAACAAATCGTCTCGAATATCGTGAAAATCGAAAACGGCTACTTCATCCCGCCAGAAGCACCGGGTCTGGGCATCGACATCAACATCGAAGAAATGGCAAAGCACCCGTACGAGGCCGGACCGGGCGAAAGCTCACGCCGCACCGACGGCTCGCTTACGCTCGGATAAACAGATGCCACCAAACGAAACTGCGGGCCGCCTGAAAGGCAAAATAGCAATCATCACCGGCGGTGGTGGCGCAATGGGCGGCGCACAGGCGAAACGTTTCGCCTATGAAGGCGCGGCCGTTTGCATCGCAGATAATCGCTTTGAAATGGCCGGGCAAGTCGCTGAAAATGTAACAAAATCAGGCGGCAGCGCGATAGCTGTCGATCTTGATGTGCGAAGTGCTGAAGCCTGGTCCAGAGCAGTTGCGCAAACCGAATCGGAACTCGGCCCGGTCAGCATCCTGTGCAACAATGCCGGAGCCAATTTCAGAGTCGGTTTTGAAGAACAGACCGAAGAGCAGTTCCGATTGATTATGGAAGTCGGGTTGACCGGCGCGTTTCTTGGCATACAGGCAGTCGTCCCGTCGATGCGACGGGCCGCCAGCGGTGTGATCCTGAACATGGGTTCGCTCGCCTCGATAAGGCCAGGTGGCGGAAGTCCCGGCTACGCAGCTCAAAAAATGGCTATGGTGGGCCTGACCCGCTCGGCGGCCCACTCGTTTGCAAAAGACAACATTCGCTGCGTGATAATCTCGCCCGGGCACGTTGATACACCGTTCATCAGGGACGATAGCGCACACAGCCCGAACGACTGGTCTACGAGCATCGACAACCCTGAAAACTTGAAGCGAAGAATCGATACGACCCCGCTGGGTAGGTTGCAACGACCCGAAGACATAGCGAACGCTTTCCTTTTCGCCGCAACAGACGAAGCGGCAATGATTACCGGTTCGATGATTACAGTCGATGGCGGCGCAAGCATGTAGGTGGCATAGCCACTTTTAATGTCGCGATGCGACGTTTGATTTGGGACAGGTCGGTTTTTAAACGCAAGTGATGCCAACAAGATAACCAAGAGGGTGTAATGGCCGATTTCGATGGCGAATACAGCGTAATAGTCGAGCGCAACGTAGAGGTTCCGATGCGTGATGGGACAGTCCTGCGCGCCGACATCTGGCGACCCGATACCGAGGGCGAATTCCCAGTCCTGATCGAGCGCACCCCCTACAACAAAACGTCCTCATCCGAATCGAAACTGAACGCTGGTGAATTTTACGCATCGCACGGCTACGTCACCGTAATTCAGGACGTCCGAGGTCGCTTTGCATCGGACGGTGAATTCTACCCGTTTAGAGACGACGGAGATGGCGGAAAACAGGATGGTTACGACACAGTAGAGTGGGCTGCCCAACAGCCGTGGTCGAACGGTAAAATCGGTACTATTGGTGGGTCGTATTCCGGCGTGACGCAGTATCGAATGTTGTCGGCAAAACCGCCCCACCTTGTAGCACAGTTTGTGCGGCAATCCTCTTCAAACTACTACCGGGAATGGGTCTATCGAGACGGAGCTTTCGAGCTAGAATTCAACCTGAATTGGACGCTTACCCACACGGCCACCCATGCCCGCCGACTTGCTTCGGCAGGGACCGAAGACCAGGTAGAAAAATCTCTCAACCTGGCTGTTGAAGAATATAAAAAATGGCAGGAAAACAGGCCAATGTTTCCGCTGCTACCGATAGCTGGTTTGCACGGTTGGTTCAAAGACTGGATGGACCACCCGAACCAGGACGAATTCTGGCACGAATTCAGCATTGTCAGGTCGCATAATCGCGTAAACGTTCCAGTGCATCATTTCGGTAGCTGGTACGACGGTTTCTTGCGCGGAACACTTGAAAATTACACTGGAATGCACGCCAACGCCGCAACGCCCGGTGCGCGGGCAGGTCAGCGGTTAACAATTGGCCCCTGGGTTCACAACCCGGCCCCTGCCGATTTGCGGGAGGCGGGCGCTGTCGATTTTGGTGAGCAGGCGAAAATCGGGTGGTTTACGACCCGCCTACGGTGGTTCGATCATCATCTAAAAGGCATCGACAACGGCGTCGGTTCAGATAAGCCGGTGAAATTGTTCGCCATGGGCATCAACAGATGGCGAGAGTTCGATGAGTGGCCGCCAGCCGGAATTACGTACAAGCCGTTCTACCTCTCCGAGGGCAGTTCAGGCTCTGCCGATTCACTGAACGATGGAGTGCTGGCGACCGCCCGGCCAGATACTCAGGGTGAGGTTTTCGACGAATACGAGTCTGATCCAGAAAACCCTGTGAAATCGTTCGGTGGCGGGTATCTTGGCGAGAATGCCGGTCCTCAGGATCAGCGCAACTTGGAAGACAGGGTGCTGACGTACACGACGGAAATCCTGGCGCGGGTGCTGGACGTGACCGGGCCAGTTAAAGCTGTGCTGCATGCGTCATCGTCGGCAGTTGATACCGACTGGGTGGTGAGAATCACAGATGTCTGGCCCGATGGCACTTCGATGCTGGTCTGCGACGGCATTCTGCGTGCCAGGTTCCGGGATTCATTCGAGGAACCGATTTTGCTCGAGCCAAACGTACCGACGGAGTTCGAGATCGACCTGTGGGCCACAAGCCATGTTTTCCAGGCGGGTCACCGGTTGCGTGTCACTATTACCAGCAGCGGTTTTCCTAGATGGGACCGCAACTGGCAGACGGGCCAGAACAACGCATATGAAACGAGCGGGGTAGTTGCGCGAAACCGCATATTCCGCGACGCGGCCCGGCCATCTCACATACTACTGCCACTGCTCTAACCTCAGTAATCCCTGGCCCAACACTGGCTCGACTCTGGCCCAAACAGCCGAAAACCCTCGCACATGCGTATGCGCACACGGGCCAAATGTGTTGTTCACACATGCTTTCCCGCCCACCCAACTCTAATCTTGAACCATGGGAACAGTCCTGGCAGTTGGCACCGGCCTCCGCCGAATATCCAGACGCTCCAACTTCCTTCTGCTTGCAATAGTTATCGCCGCAGTTGGTTTCCTCGCGCCCGCAGGCGACGCCAGCACAGCGTTCGCCTCACAGGTCGGAACGTTGAGCATAACCCCGGCCTATGCAGGTCTCACCTCGACCATCACCGTAAGCGTGTTCGATCCAGACCTGAACGTAACCGTTCTCAGGGAGTTCGAATCGACCGACTCCACGGGCAACCCGTACGTTCTGCCAACAGCCACTGCCGGTACGACGACGAT
>CAYLWG010000231.1:0-3980 GCA_964387235.1 uncultured Dehalococcoidales bacterium | reverse complement strand
GGTCCCGCTAGCATCCTGTGGGCGCGTTACCGGAGGCTGACACCTTGACGAACAGCGGAACGGCCTCATCGGGGGTAAAGGGGGTAAATCAAATTTCGCCGGTTATAAAAGTTGACCATGTTTCTCGCTGGTTCGGAAACGTCGTTTCAGTTAGCGATGTTTCGTTCGAGATCAGGCCGGGAATAACTGGTTTGCTTGGCCCGAACGGCGCAGGCAAAACTACCCTGCTGCGCATGATTACCGGGCTTGCCGACGTTTCTGATGGGACTATCACCGTTTTCGGGCAGCCTGTTCGTAACAACCCCGGTCTTTACGCACGCATTGGGGTGATGTCGGAACACGAATCGGTTTACCAGTTCATGAAGGGCCGTGAGTTCGTAAAAATGATGGCACAACTCAGAGGCGTTACTGATCTTGATGCTGCGGTTGATAAAGCGATCGGACTTGTCGACCTTGCCGATGCAGCGCACCGACCGATGGGCACATATTCGCGCGGTATGCGTCAGCGAATGCGGCTGGCTGCGAGCCTGGTGCACGAACCGGAAATTCTGATTCTTGATGAGCCGCTGAACGGCGCAGACCCCCGGCAACGAGTGCATTTCCAGAACTTGCTGCGGCGCTTGGCTTCGGAGGGCCGCACTATCGTTATCTCTTCACACATCCTCGAAGAGGTCGAGCAAATTGCCGATACGGTGCTGTTGATAATTCATGGCAAGCTGGCGGCTTCGGGAGATTTCCACGCGATAAGGGCAGCGCTGGATGAGCGGCCGTACCACGTTCGTGTGGTTTGTGATTCACCCCGTGAACTGGCGTCTACCCTCGTGAAGCTCGATTCTGTTGATGCTGTGACTATCGACCCCGACGGTGCGATCGTTGTACTGAGCCGGAATGTGCGCGACCTACAGATAGAACTGCCACGTCTTGCACAGTCGGCCTCGATCAGGGTGCGGCGCGTTGAGCCACTGGACGATTCGCTGGAAAGCGTTTTCGGTTATCTGGTGGAGCAATAAGAATGGGTCCCGTTTACCGGCTTACACTGCGCCAGCTTTCTGGCAAATGGCGGTTGCTGATAACGATAGTTCTTACTTTGCTGCCAGTTGTGATGGCCGTGATACGGTCGTTGGCCGATGACATGGGGGCTGGCCATGAGTTCGAGGATATCGTAATCAACGGCCTGCTCACGGGTTCGATTCTGCCGCTGGTTGTACTGGCGATCGCGAGCGCAGCGTTTACCAACGAGATCGAAGACCGGACGCTTGCCAACCTGACACTTTCCCCGATTCCGCGCTGGAAGATCGTCGTTCCGAAACTACTCGGGTCGGTGAGTGTTGCCGCTCCACTAATCACGGTCAGCGCGTTTCTCACGGCCTACATAGCGTTCGATGGCGACCTGACCGCGGCGGTTGCAGTCATGGTCGGCGCGTTAGTCGGGGTCGCCCTCTACTCATCGGTCTTTTTATGGGCAGGCCTGATGACCACCCGGGCTATCGGGTTTGGCCTGCTTTATGTTTTTCTGTGGGAGGGGCTTTTCTCCGGGTTGGTGTCGGGAGTGCGGTTCCTGAGCATCCGCCATTATTCGATTGCGTTGATGAACGGGCTGGACGACCGGCGGTTTTCAGATGGCGAAAACCTGAGCTTCGGGGTGGCGATCGTCGCTTCGGTGGCGGTGTTTGCGATATTCCTGCTGCTGTCGATCCGCCGCCTGCGCCGCATGGATGTTCCGTAGGCGGCTTTGTGGCTTTGCGGCGACGTTTCTTACAGAGAGGGAACGGTCGGGGCGATAAGGAGAGCATACGAGCGGACGATAGATAGCATTCGTATGTTCTCTGTTTCGTGATCGTCGAAAGCGAAAGTTCGCCAGACGACCTTCCCTTCTCCCGGTTGGAGAAGGGAAGGTGTTGATACGTTTTCAGACACCTTCCGGCACAACCCTAATAATCGGGGGGCAGACCGAGCGGCAACCGGCCATGTCAGAGAGAGTATGGCCCCGCTTCACCCTGCGACCGATGACCCTGTGACAGGTGGCCCTATGACCGGTGAATAGTCACCATCTTGACTTCGGTCATCTCCTCAACGGCGTAGCGCGGGCCTTCCTTGCCCATTCCGCTGTCTTTCAGGCCGCCGTACGGCATCAGATCCGCCCGGAACTGTGTGCCGCCATTAATGTTCAGATTGCCCGAATCGACTTCCAGCGCGAACTTCATTGCATGATCGATGTTCTCGGTGAATATCGCAGCCGACAGCCCAAAACGCGTATCGTTTGCATACTCGATAGCCTCATCGATACCCGACACCGGCGTCACACCGATTGCAGGCCCGAAAAGTTCGTCGCGTGAAAACCGCATGTTGCGATCGACATCTGCGAGAATGGCTGGTCGAACGACCGCACCTTCCCTGCCGCCACCGGCCACCAGCCTTGCACCTGCGCCGACAGCTTCCTTTATCCAGCTTTCGACCCGTTCTGCGTCGCTCTCGCGTACCATCGGGCCGACATGCACCGCGCTCAGCATCGGGTCGCCTGTCGACAGTGCTTCGACAACCGGTGTGAGCGCATCCAGGTAATCGGCGTACACCGATTTATCGACAATGACCCGCTGTGTCGAGATACAAACCTGGCCTGCGTTCGAGTAACCGCTCTGCACGGTAGCTGCCACGACCTTATCCATATTGGCGTCGGGCAGAACGACAAGTGGCGAATTGGAGCCAAGCTCCATCGTCACTTTCTTCAAACCGGCGATTCGGGTGATGTGATCGCCGACTTCCAGGCTGCCAGTAAATGTCACCTTGCGGACTGCCGGGTTTGAAACAAGCGCATCACCGATTATCCTGCCGGAACCCGTTATGCACTGGATTCCTTCGGCCGGGAGACCAGCATCGAGCAGCACTTCGGTAAGTTTGAGTGCAGATAGCGGCGTATCGCTGGCAGGTTTGATGACGACCGCATTACCACCGGCAAGCGCTGGCCCAACCTTGTGTGCGACGAGGTTCAGCGGGAAGTTGAAAGGCGAAATGGCAACAACGATGCCCACCGGCACCCGGACGGTGAAACCGAACTTCATTTCGTTTCCTGGGGCCGCGTCCAGAGGAATCGTTTCGCCGTAAATACGTTTCGCTTCTTCTGCCGACCACGTAATTGTTTGGATACACCGGTCGACTTCGAGCAACCCTTCGGCCAGGATTTTGCCTTCTTCACGGGTGATGGTCTCGCCGATATCCTGCCGACGCTCGTTTAGCAGGCCCACAGCGCGCATCAAGATTTCGTACCGGTCGAAAGCGCTCAGGGCACGCATCGCACGGGCGCCGCGTTCGGCGCTCTTGATCGCCATTTCGACATCTTCAACGGTTCCGGCCGGAACCGTATCGAAGGCTTGGCCGGTGTATGGATTAACGACTTCGATCTGGGAGGCGCCCGATGTCCAGTTGCCGTTGATGTACATCTTCATTGTGGATTCTCTTTCTTTCTGTCCGGCCGATTTCGCGGAGAATGCTTCGTGGCCTGATTGGATGGACGCAGTATAAACCCGGTTTCGGTAATACAGGCATCCGCCCAAAGATCGGCAACGACCTCGGGGCGTGTTGTTGTTGTGAAGAGAATCTCTGAGTGCGCTAGACTGCGACAAAATTCCGCTTCAACTGTTTAGGAAAAGGACACAGATATGTCGCTCTGCACATGTACGGGGGCCGAGTCGGTGAAAGTCGCTGAGGACCCGACCCGTACTCGGCCTGGAAGCCATGGCCTGGTGCCAATCGACACCAAGCCTGTTGTTGCCGAAACACCTTTAACTGCCCTGCGAAGCTGGCTTACGCCCACCCCTTTATTTTATGTACGAAACCACTTCGATATACCGGAAATAGATGCCAGCGCGTGGTCGCTGTCGATCGGGGGGGCGGTGTCGGATCCCGTTGAGATCAGCTATTCAGAGCTTGTGAGACTGCCAGGAAAGACCGTGCCAGCCATGATGGAATGCGCAGGCAACAAC
>CAYLWG010000230.1:0-4037 GCA_964387235.1 uncultured Dehalococcoidales bacterium | reverse complement strand
GCCGGCGAGAACGCTCGACAGCAGGATGCGGTTGTAGTTGCCGCCCGGCTCATCGCCAAAGACCGTTATTTCGAACTTTTCGCCTGAACTCGGGTCGTTTGCGAGTAGTTCTTCGATGAATCGCGCACCTGCCATCCCGTTTCCGAGTACGACGACGCGCTGCTTCTCAGACATTTATTGGTCTCCTTTTTTGGTGCTGTCGACCGAATCAACTGGTTCGATACGGACTGCACACGCTTTGAATTCCGGCATGCGAGACACCGGGTCGAGGGCCGGGTTGGTCAGCCGGTTGACCGACTGGATACCCCCCCAGTGAAATGGCACGAACACGGTGTCGTGCCGGGCGCTCGTAGTGATCCTGACGTGAAATTCGGAAGTGCCTCGCCTTGAAACTGCCCTGATTTTCTGGCCGTCTTGAAGGGCCAACTTTCTGGCCGTAATCGGGTGTAGTTCGGCCCACGGCAGGGCAGCGCGTTCGTTAAGGCCTGGAGTTCGGCGCGTCTGCGTACCAGACTGGTACTGGGAAGCTACTCGCCCGGTCGTTAGGAACAGCGGATAGCTGGCATCGGGGAGTTCGGCGATTTCCCTGTGGCGAACAGCGAAGAACTTTGCCTTCCCGGTTGGAGTCGGAAACGATTCGGCGAACAGACGGGGAGTTCCCGGATGATCTTCCGACGGGCATGGCCAGAACACTCCGTTTTCAGCGTCGAGCCGTTCGTAGGTGATACCCGAGTAGTCTGCTTTTCCGCGTCGGCTGGCTTCACGTAGCTCGACGAAGACCTCTTCGGATGATGCGTAGTCGAACCGTTCGCCGTGGCCGAGCGCATCGGCTATCAGACAGATGGCCTGTAGATCGGATCGTGCCGAGCCGGGAGGGTCGAGCGCTGCGTTTCTTAGCACCACTCGGCCTTCAAGGTTGGTCATGGTCCCGGTTTCTTCAGCCCACATCGCTGAAGGCAAAACAACGTCGGCCAGTTCCGCCGTTTCCGACAGGAAGAAATCGCTAACGACCAGGAAATCGAGAGATTCCAACTTGCTGATTACGTTAGTTGAATCAGGCGCGGATACAGCCACGTTCGAGCCCACGATGAACATGGCGCGGGGGCCTGACGATGTGCCAGCCGAATCGAGAAGTTCGTAAGCCGACTTCCCGCCCCGTGGAATCGACGATTCGTGAACACCCCATACCCTTGCCATGTGTCTTCGGGCCTTTGGGTCGTCGATACTGCGATAGCCGGGGAGTTGGTCGGTCTTAAGGCCGTGTTCGCGTGCCCCCTGGCCGTTGCCCTGGCCGGTGATGCAGCCCCAGCCAGCCCTGAATTTTCCAACTGCACCAAGCGCCAGTGCGATGTTCAAAAACGCGCTGACATTGTTGACGCCCTGCGAATACTGTTCGATGCCGCGACCGGTGAGGACCATTGGCTTACGGACTGTTCCGAGCATACGGGCCGCAAGTTCGATATCAGGTTCCGGCACATCGGTTATGCGTTCGACCTGTTCAGGCCAGTAGGCGGCAACTGCTGCTCGGGTTTCTTCGAATCCCAGGCATCGTTTCTCGATGTAATCACGGTCGATGTGACCATCACGAATCAACACGTGAAGAATACCGTTGGCGATAACCATGTCGGTTCCGGGACGGTTTTGCAGGTGGAGAGTCGCCTGCCTGGTCGTGGCGGTCTTTCTGGGGTCGATGACGATCAGTTGCCCGCCGGCTCGCATCGGTGGGCGAAAGTAGCTCATGAAGACCGGCATGGTTTCTGCCGGATTCGACCCCGCAAGGAGGATCGTATCGGCATAGCGAATGTCCTCGACAGGAAACGGCAGGCCGCGATCCATACCCAGAGAGCGATTGGCTGCGGCAGCAGCTGACGACATACAGAATCGACCGTTGTAGTCGATGTTGGAGGTCTTCAGTACGACTCTTGCGAACTTTCCGAGCAGATAGGCCTTTTCGTTGGTGAGCGAACCGCTGCCGAATACTGCAACCGAATCGTTGCCGTGTTCGCTTTGCAATGCCCGAAAACGTGATGCGATCAGTGTGATTGCCTCGTCCCAGCTGGCAGGTTCGAGTTCGCCGTTCGCACGCCTTATCAGGGGTTGGGTCAGGCGTTCCCGGTGATCGAGGATATCGGCCGAAGCCCAGCCCTTAGCGCACAGGCCTCCCTGGTTGGTGGGGAAGCTTTCCCGGGCTTCAACACTGACCCCCGATTTTTCAGGGCGCAGTTCCATCCCGCACTGGAATGCACAGTAGGGGCAGTGCGTGGGAATGGTTGGCGTGCTTGAACGTTTGAACAATTTGGACTGGTTAAACCTTGCGTGTGTGATGTCTTTCACAAGTCTAGGTTTGAACCGAGTTCAAGTTGTTTCCGGCGTTTGAACCATTCATTTCGGTGGTGTAACCAAACGGTGCCAGAATCGCTTCAGGCAGATTTCAAGCGTGGATCTGCATTTGGTTTAAACCTGGCTTACACCAGAAAAATGCGGTGGCTGTCGGGTGGTGGTGGTTGCTCCCGGTGAAGTTCCCGAACTGCACTCGAACTGCAAGCAACATCGCAGATAGGCCGGTCGGTGGCTTGCGGTGAAATTGTTGTGTACAGTTTCGCGACCGCTCCAACCGCTGTCGCCCCATACTCTGGTGCGCAGTTCAGCAACCGGTTCGACCGTTGGCGCGCAGTTCCGCGGCTGCTCCAACGACTGGCTCTTTAACTACTTCAACCAATGGGGAGAGCGAATCACCCCTGTTTCGATTTAAACAATATGGCCGAGCCAGACAGTGTCCGGCTCGGCCATATTCTTATTAGCTTTTTAGTTTTTGGTTAGGGTGTAGTTGTGTCTGCGGTTGCAGCTTCAAATGCTGCGAAGGCGGCCGCAAGTGCGTCATCGTCGAGTCCCTCAAACGTGCCGAAATCGACACCAGTGATTTCATCGAGCGACTTGTCCCAACCCAACTCTTCCAACTGTTCGGGTGTCGATGCACTACCAGCGTCGCCTGTCAGCTGTGCGAGCAGTTCTTCGAACGAACCCACACCGCCAAGACGCAGAGCTGAATCGTCGACCAGCTCTTTTCGGACATCCAGATCGAAGTCGTCGAACCCTTCAACTTTGTCGCCGATACCGTGCAGCGCATCAGTATCCAAATTCTGGATCTGAGTCACATCGAACCCTGCCAGCGCACTCGGGTCCATTCCAGTTACCTGATCCCTGGCAAAGCCAGCGACAGCCTCAGGGTCGAAGAATTCGACCTGTGCTGCGTCGAACCCGGCCATAGCCGAAGGCTCGAAGTTAGCGAACTGGTCCTAGTCGAACCCGGCCATAGCTGCCGGATCAAAGTTTTCGATCTGATCCGCAATGAACCCTGCCATTGCAGCGGGATCGAAGTTAGCGAACTTCTCCTGGTCGAACCCTGCCATTGCGGCGGGGTCGAAGTTACCGACCTGGTCGGCATCGAACCCTGCAAATGCAGCGGGGTCAAAGTTAGCGAACTGATCGGCATCGAACCCTGCCATTGCGGCGGGGTCGAAGTTACCGACACGCTCGGCATCGAATACCGACATCAGAGCAGGGTCGAAGTTTTCGAACTGGTCAGCGTTGAATCCACCGAATGCCAGCGGATCGAAATTACCGAACTGCTCGACATCGAAACCAGCCATTGCTTCTGCATCGAAGTTACCGACGTGCTCGGCATTGAATCCGGCCATCGCAGCGGGGTCAAAGTTAGCGAACTGCTCTGCGTTGAAGCCACCCATGGCAAGCGGGTCAAAGTTGGCGAACTGTTCGGAGTCGAAAGCACCCATCGCTTCTGCATCAAAATTACCGACATGCTCGGCATCGAACCCTGCAAATGCTGCCGGGTCGAAATTGGCAAACTGGTCAGCATTGAAGCCGCCCACAGCAAGCGGGTCGAAGTTGGCAAACTGTTCGGCGTCGAAACCACCCAAAGCGTGGGGGTCGAAGTTAGCGAACTGTTCGGCGTCGAAACCTCCCATGGCTAGCGGATCAAAATTTGCGACATGTGCGGCATCGAAACCTCCAAAAGC
>CAYLWG010000229.1:0-4050 GCA_964387235.1 uncultured Dehalococcoidales bacterium | reverse complement strand
CAAATCGCGAACCCGGAGACACTTATGAGACAGGCTCCCAAAGGAGAGGGGGTTATGAGACAGGCTCGGAGCGGAGGGATCTCACGGCGAACCGTAACTCCATAGCATTCAATTTGTCTTGGTATTCAACGACGAAGATTGGCGGGTCGGGTGTTCGCCATTGAAGTCCATCCGCTCTGGTCGGGAAATCGGATTTCGCCCGACCATGGTGCTGTGAACTGCCAGCACCGACCAGCGTCGCTCCTAATTACTCATATCATGTCAATAAGAGCCGAGCAGATTTTGATTGCAGCAAGGGGCCAATGGCGCGTCGAGTTCGTGAATACAACGTATGAAAAATCCTCAAGAACCAAATATCCGTGCAAGCTACGACGAACTAACCGATTTCCCAAAAATGGTGTTCGGGGTGATGGGTTCAGCCGGGGGCGATGTTCCCGAATCGGCACGCGAGAAAACCTATGCACTCGGTGCTGAGATCGGAAGGCGAGGCTACACGCTGGTCACCGGCGTGGCGCCAGGATTACCGCACGATTCCGTACTCGGGGCAAAGTCGCAGGGCGGACTCGTAATGGGCATCTCGCCTGCGCAGAGTTTCACCGAACATGTCGAACGTTACGCGTCGCCAACCCGCGGTTACGACATCATCGTTTACACAGGCAGCGGTCTCATGGGCCGCGAGGTCGAAAACATCCGAAGTTGCGATGCGGTAGTAATCGTCGGCGGTCGCTCTGGCACGCTCGGCGAGTTCGCAATTGCGTACGACGAGGCAAAGTTGATCGGCGTTCTCGAAGGAACTGGCGGAATTGCCGATCACATCGACGAACTGGTCAGGGTCATTAACAAAGAGACCGGGGCCAAGGTCATAGGTCATCGGGATCCGGTAAAGCTTGTAGAACTTCTCGAACGCGCCTACGTAGATCACGTTTTGCCAAAGTACCTTAAACTGCTTGAAGGCCATAACCCGGACGGCGAGTTGGAGTAAGTGCCATTGGCAGTGCCAATGGCACGTTTATTCTGACGCGGTTGACAGTTGACCGATTCGACCAAGTCTGGCCGGTGGATGCTTAACTTTTTCTGATTTGTTCGATTCACCAGGCGTGAACAGTATTTCGTTTTAACAATTATTTTTCAGGGAGATACCGAATGAGTGTCGTGAAGATCAACGCGATAGCAGTGGGCGAAGGTCGCGGCGAGGAACTTGAGAAGCGATTTGCCGACCGTGCCGGCGAGGTAGATAAACAGCCCGGCTTCGAAGGTTTCGAGCTACTGAGGCCGGTCGAAGGCGAAACGCGCTATTTCGTTTACACGAGGTGGGAATCTGAAGAGGCATTTCAGGCGTGGGTGAATAGCGAATCTTTCAAAGTAGGTCACCGACAGGCTAGAAAAGAAGGCAGTAAAGACACCGTAGCTCACGGTTCAGCCCTGCTCGAATTCGAGGTAGTCATGAAGACTGAAGCTGACGGAGCGTGAGATAAATCTGCCACCTCGTCGTCGTCATGTGCTACCGACGTGCCGACGAAATTCGCTCGACAAGCGACGGGTGCATGGCAAAACTCAGCATCGACCGCAGTGACACGACCGAGGCCTCTTCTCTGCGGTCGGAGAATCGGTCGTTTATTTATCTCCAACTTTCAGCGACGCAACCGTCGCGAATCAGCACAACTGCCCTCAACCTCGCAGGGAACGTGGAAATGCCACCCGGTCAGCGGCGCAATCGTCCCCCGTTCAGCCAACCGCCTTCAACCTCGCAGGAACCGTGGCAATGCCACCAGGGAACGTGGCTACGCCACTCACCGTTGGACTCTGCCTGTTACGTCGCCACCTGCTACTGCCATCACCTCTTTCACACTGACCAGGTTGAAATCACCATGAAAAGTGTGAGCCATAGCTGACGCCGCCACCGCAAAATCGAGCACCTGCCGTGAGTCCCAGCCATCACGAGTCAGGCCGTAGATCATCCCAGCACAGAAAGCGTCACCGCCACCGACACGGTCGACAATGCGGACCGCATACTTGTTGCCCATCAGAATCTCGTCGCCATCGAAGTAAATCGCACTCCAATTGTTATCGTCGGCCGACTCGCTCTCACGCAGCGTAATGGCAACCTTCTTGAAGCCAAATTTTTCTACCAGCTGCTTTACCACCGGTCGATACGCCTCAGCGTCGATCTCACCCGTAGTTACATCCACACCCTCGGCAGCCACACCAAGACACTTCTCGGCATCCTCTTCATTGCCAATCGAAACATCAACATATTTCATCATTGGAATCATCGTCGCCTGCGCCTCTTCTGGCGACCACAGGTTCTTCCGGTAGTTCATATCGGCGCTCACCGTCAGGCCAAGCTCCGAAGCGGCCTTCGCCGCCTCTTCACACGCCGCCGCTGCACTCTTTGAAATAGCCGGAGTGATACCGGTGAAGTGGAACCAGTCTTTGCCGTCAAAAACCTTCTCCCAATCGACATCACCGGGTTTTATCTCGGCGATAGACGACGCAGCACGGTCGTAAACGACCTTCGAGGCACGCATCGCAGCGCCCGATTCGAGGTAGTACGTTCCAAGTCGCTGGCCCTGCCGGAGAATTTCTGTGGTGTCGACCCCGAACTGCCTGACGTAGTTGACGCAGGCCTGCCCAATATCGTTGTCGGGTATGGCCGTCACGAACGTGGCATCAACGCCAAAGTGTGCAAGAGAAACGGCAACGTTGCATTCACCACCGCCGTAAGTAACCTCGAATTCGCGTGCCTGCGTGAACCGCTCACGCCGCATAGTTGCCAGCCGCAGCATTATCTCTCCGAAAGTTACAACGCTTGTCATTACTCAAAAACTCCGAAATGTTTAACCTGTAAATGTCGATATTTGGCCGGGCACAATTGAGAGATCACTCGGCCCCGCTCAGCAAACGTGGTATCACCACTTACCGGCTGCTGCGGATCGATTTGATTAGTGCCACGACATCCCTGCTGCGCTGTTCGAGCTTATCCCAGTCGCCGTTTTTCAGGATATCGGCCGATATCAGCTTCGAGCCCATACCAACGGCCACTACACCAGCCTCGAACCACGGACGAAGCGACTCTTCGGTGATATCCACGCCGCCGGTCGGCATGATCTACGACCACGGCATCGGTGCCAGAACGTCTTTCACAAACCCTGGGCCTCCGGCCGCACCCCCCGGGAAGACTTTAACTATCTCGACGCCAAGTTCTTCGGCTGCAGAAATTTCCGATGCGGTGCCGCAGCCGGGAACGTACCCGATTTTTCGACGGTTACATACTTTCGCAACATCGGGGTTCGTGACCGGTCCGACTATAAAACTGGCACCGGACGATATGTACATCGAGGCTGTTCCGGCGTCTAAAACCGATCCCGCCCCGAGAATTGCTCCGGGTAGTTCGGCAGCGCAAAACTTATCGAGTGCCGAAAAAACCTCCCACGCATGATCCCCGCGATTGGTGAATTCCAGCACCCTGATCCCGCCGTTCACACAGGCTTTCGCAATGTTCTGAACGGTAGCGATGTCGCCGTTGTAAAAAACTGGCACAACGCCAATTTCCAGAACGGCGTTCAGTGCTTGAAGTCTGGTGTGCCTTGCCAAATCGAAGTCTCCCTGGCGGTATCCGAGTTTATTCGGGCAGTTGCTCAATGATGAAAAAATGCTGGCGTAAGTTTAACCCCGGCGACCTCATCATGGCACTTGATCCCGCCGGTAATGTCCAACATCCGTCGTTCTAATCGGAGTACATGCTGAATCTATCGAAGGGGAAATAGTGAGCCCCGCGGGGCACGCCAGGGCATCTGGCAAGTTCAGCCTGTCTGCCTTCCCTCCTTCGGGAGGGACTGAGGGAGGGTAGATTGCGACGTGCGACCAAGTTCTACGCCCGGAGCGAAAAGGCTAGATTGCGACGTGCGACCAAGTGCGCCTCGCACGCCCGGAGCATAACGCTAAAACTTAGTCGCCGGGCGCACCGAGGCCATGCTTGGGCGACACGCGAGCCTTAACTTAGTCGCCGGGCGCACCGAGGCCGTGCTTGGGCGACGCGCGAGCTCCGCG
>CAYLWG010000228.1:0-4127 GCA_964387235.1 uncultured Dehalococcoidales bacterium | reverse complement strand
GGAGCGAAGCGTGATCTGCCGAAATGCGACCAAGTCGTTCGACGACGCCCGGAGCCAAACGCTGCCCTGTCGGAGCGAAGCGTGATCTGCCGAAATGCGACCAAGTCGTTCGACGACGCCCGGAGCTTACGCCCTACGGAATAATCCCGCCGCCGCCCTCTTTGTTGTACCTGACCGCCTCATCAACCATGTCGAACACCGAAAGCTGCGGGTCGTAGCCGAAATCGTTGCGTGCCGCTGAAAGGTCATACCCGTAGTAGTTCGGCGTCGTCGCCAGATCGACAACCGAAAACGGGATTCCTGTTTTCTCCGACATGTACGGCACAAGCGAATCCCACGTAAAAGGTTCTTTCGCACCGAGTTGATAAACCCTGCCAAACGTATTCGTGTTTCCAACGATTTTTTCATAGGCGTGGACGATATCCCGGACCTCGATATTGTGCTTCTTCCACGAACGCCCATTCATATCCCGCGCAACAATCAACCGCGGCCCGCCGCCGTCTTCGGCCTTCAACAGTTCGTAAGTCGCCCTGCCAGCATCGTCCGTTCGGCCCTCGAACTGCTCAAGAAACGTAGACAGGTGGAACGCCGGGAACTGCAAAATTTCTCCAGCACCCCACACGTTAGCGAACCGGATCACCGTGGCGCGCAGGTTTTCGTGCCGGAAGTAACGGTCGACCAGATTTTCACATAACACCTTCGAATAGCCGTACCAGTCGGTCGTAACCAGCGGCAGCGAATCTTCGGTAATCGGGTCATCGATCCCGCCCGGCGGGTACTTGAACATCGTAGCGTCGGTACTCGTGACAATAACGTGCTTCAACCGATCGCCCAATTCCAGCGACGCCTGCAACACGTTGAACGTGCCCTTCACGTTGGTGTCCATGTACTGCTCGGGCGTGAACGGCCCGCCTGCCTGGAACGCAGCGCCAAGATGCAGAATCACCTCCTGCCCCTCGGTCGCAGCCCGCACATCGGCAGAATTAGCAAGATCGCCTTCTACTATCTGAGCCCCGAGCGACCACATCTTTTCGGCCTGTCGGTCGCCGGGCCAGACAAACCCTCTGACATCGTGGCCGTTTTGCAGGAACTTTTTTGCGACGTTTGCGCCGACCCGTCCGGTAATTCCAGTTATCAGTATTTTCATATTGCGATTCTATATCCCCAGGTGCTTCCCTCCCTCTCGCCGCCCCCCTGCGGAGCAAGCCGTCTAAACGGCCTAGCGCACCCCGCTGAGTTTCCTGTGCGATTTGCTCACGCCAGTTGTCTGGCAAGTCCCGATTTCATCGGTACGCACGGAACTAAACGAAAAGGTCACTGTGCGGGTCGAAATTGCAACCCCAACTACCTCGCTCCTCACCATCCTGAGCTTGCGAAGGGTTGATTCAGAATCTACGAGATATCCGATTCAACAACATGTCATTACCGCGGCGATTTGCGGCTGACGGCTTGGTTAATCTACTTAGGTTCTGACCGAACAAGTTGATCAGTGCCGCGACAGCGAGCATTTTCAAGAAAATTTCGAGTCCTGATTCACCTGTTGATGCTCCCACCAATCGTCGGTATTCGGAAGTGGTCAGATCACCTTTACTTCGATTGCAACTTACGCATGCTGGTTTGAGGTTCCGCAGATCATTCACGCCACCACGGCTGCGCGGATTGCCGTGTTCGATCTCCCATGCACCCGATCGACCTGCTTGACCGTAAGAGTCGAACCCAAGCCGACGCCCACAGAGATGGCAGATACCGCCGGTGACGTTAAAGATCCGACGAAGTTTGTCGTTTGAATTGTTGGACATGGATTACCCCGTCTTCGAATTGATGAGTTGCCATACGCTGTACGCCGTAACGAGTGCTGGACCGTATGTGATGAGCGGTAGTACATCACCCCAGGGAACCCATGCACTAAATTCAAATGCCGCTTGACCGGGTAATCCTTCTACCAATTCTGCACTGCGTTCAAGTGATTTTTTGCCAATATCTCCTACGCTTCCGAGAACCGCCCGGGCGACTTGGCCGTAGATCATGTTGATCGGTAACGAGAGCAAGAACGCCGGAAAATTCTTAGCGAGAAGTTCGATGCTAGAAGCCATTGGGCACTCCTCTTCTAGGGCAAGGTGCCGACAAGTTCATGTGATGTGATCCGTATATCCACTCCTGGTCATATTGCCGGAGGAGCAGGTTCCCAAGGGCAATGCTTGAACGCGAGAGCGCGGTCTGGACGTTCGGTTGAGGTGAGCCTTCGCCGACGGCCTTCGGCTTGCAGCAGGTCGCAAAAGAAGCCCAATTGCCGCACGGGCAGCGATCCCCGTCAGATAATTTCAGCAAATCTTTGGGCTTATGGCTTAGCTGCCTGCCGAGCCATCCAACACCTCGGCGCTTGGCTCCTTTTGCGATCCAGAACTCAGACTTCGCTGCCCATATACACGCCTGCTCGACGTAGTCGACGACACTTCGAGTTCCTGTTGCCCACTCTGGATCTGAATGTGCGACCAAGCATGCCGAGCCGTCGTTCCACCGGTGCGGGTGTTTTGCCCGGATGGCCGGCGTCCAACTCGTCCGGGTCAACCACACCTTTGGTGCGCCTTGATGAGATGTGTACTCGATGTGTAGCACGAATTGGTGACCGATTCTCAGATTCCACGGCACATTGGCCGACTTGTGGTTCACGTCGCAGGAGCTGGAATGAACGAGGTTCCCCACCGAGTTGACCATGACTTCGCGATCGGCCTTCAAGTCTTCGAAAATCGCTCCGAGGTCCTGCGCTGATGACACAGGCGTGATTGGCAGTGTGATATCTCGCCTCCGGCGCCAGACGGGGATATTCAGCGGCATTAGCCCTCGCCGAACGTACGAGCAGGTTTTACGGGCCGTGGTGGACGATCAGCAGGTGGAACGTCATCAGGCTTACCTTTTGAGGGAGTGCCCGGCTCGACAGGTGGAACGTTTTCAAGACTGTTTAAATTCTCTTGCGGCATAACTACATCATTCCTTATGCGACTCTGTATGTTGTTAGGTCGGCACAGTGGTGCTAATCTGTAACAGGCTTAACTAAACCACATACGGGACAATGATGCAAGTGCGCAACGCAAGCGATCGCGAAAATAGTTTCGATTTCAACGGCTTTTTATCAGCGGTTGATTCTTATCGAGTTAAATCGAACAAATCGTGGCGTCAGGTGAGTAAGGAAACAGGGGTAAGTGCGTCATCTTTGACGAGGATGGCTCAGGGCAAACGATTGGAAATCGAAGGTTATATGGCACTTAGTAGTTGGGCTGATCTTGATTTGGAGTCGTACAACCGACGACCCAAAATCGGTGAACCGCGCGTAAATACGGCGGACAAAGTTGCTGCATTGCTCCGAGGGGATCCAAAGTTGACCGAGGAAGATGCAGCGCACTTGGAGAGTCTTATACGAGCCTCATACGAGTACCTCGCTCAAAAACGAACCAATGAGCAGGACGATGAATGACATTTGTTAAAAAGGGGGCAGAAGATATCGCCAAGGAGGTTTGGGCAGAATTAGGAATAGCCCATCCTGACGTAATAGACATCCAAATGTATGCCGAATCACTTGGCATTCCAGTATTCACTATCGGTTCATTGTCGAATATTGATGGCCTCGATGTGGCTTATTTCAAAGGCGTCAGCCAGTCGAAACTATCGGCTTACACAATAATGTTCGGATTCCAAGAACGCGTCATTTTCTACAATGACGCGCATCATATCCATCGGCAGCGTAGCAGCATCGCACACGAATTGGCACATGCCCTACTGATGCACGAACCAACCTCGCCATTGACATCAAATGGTGCGCGTAATTTTGACCGTCCGATGGAAGAAGAGGCCGATTTTTTGGGTGCAGCGCTGCTTGTCCCAAGACCTCGCGCTATCCAAGCTGCCAAACAGAAGCTTTCAGATGATGAAGTTGCCGAGGATTTCAACGTCAGCGCTCAACTCGCCGGCTGGAGAATGGGCATATCGGGAGCTCGAACAATCGCACAAAGGACAAACAGGAAATATGGTCGGTGATGCGACATTGCATTGCCTCCCCCATAAGCGACTACACACCCTAGGGCTAATCGACAATTGATCAAAACCCGTACCGGATTGCAGCAGGGAGTGCC
>CAYLWG010000227.1:0-4204 GCA_964387235.1 uncultured Dehalococcoidales bacterium | reverse complement strand
CAAACAGCGACTTGCGCTTGCAATTGCCCTGCTCGGCGACCCACAGGTTCTGCTACTTGATGAACCCACGGCAAACCTCGATGCAGCAGCACGCCAGGACTTTCTCGGGATACTCGAAAATCTCAAGGCGGAGGGGAAGGCGCTGGTGTTCGCTTCTCACCGGCCCGGCGAGGTACTCAGACTGGCCGACCGGGTGATTGTGCTTGAACATGGCGAACTGGTCGCTGAATCGACTCCCGAGGAACTTATGACCCGGATCGGTACGTTGCCGAAAATGCGTATCGAAGTCGGCATCGAAAATATCGGCGCAGCGATGGCAGCGCTATCGAAGAAGAATTTCGAAATCTCCCGCAATCGCACCGGGGTTTATGTCACGGTGAGCCCGGGCGCAAAGGCGGAACCAATCAAGGCGCTTATCGATGCAGGCGTCGATATTTTCGATTTTGAACTCGAAGGCACCGGAAAGGGCGATATCGATGATTGATCTTCAGACCGTATCAACACTATCCCGCAAAGAAGTACGAGACGCCATCAGAAGTCGCTGGATAATCATGTTTGGTGCCGGGTTCGCCGTGATCGCATCCGCACTGTCATGGATGGCTCTCTCAGGACTTGGTTCGTTTGGCGTGGCGGGTTTCGGTCGTACGACGGCAAGCATGGTGAACATGGTGCTACTGATAGTGCCGCTGATGGGCCTGACTCTGGGTGCGCTGGCACTGGCGTCGGAACGTGAACGCGGCGCCCTGGCGTATCTAATGTCTCAGCCCGTTACGGCTCTGGAGATTTTTCTAAGCAAATACATTGGCGTCGCCCTGGCTTTGACTGCTGCCCTGCTTGTTGGATTCGGGATATCCGGTGCGCTTGTCGTGATGCGGGGCGGGTCATCGAACGTAGGCGATTTTGTGGCACTGGTCGGTCTGACCGTGCTGCTTGCACTATCGTCACTGAGCATAGGCTTCATGATCTCAGCGGGTCTGAGACGGAGTGCAACTGCGATCGGACTCGCGGTGTTCACCTGGCTTGCGCTGGCCTTCTTTAGCGATCTCGGGCTGATGGGAACTGCTATTACGCTCGACGTTGGAGTGCGCGAACTCCTGTTTATGGCGTTTGCCAACCCACTACAGGTCTACAAGCTCGTAGCAATTCTCTCCTTCAGAAACGATCTCGAAGTCTTGGGACCGGCCGGAATTTACGCAATGCGCACATACGGCGATGCATTGCTACCAATATTGATGGCGCTGTTTATGAGCTGGGTAGTCGCCCCATTTGGCATTGGGCTGGTGATATTCAAACGGAGAGGTGCATTTTGATCACGATTAACCGACGTGTTATCGTCCTTATGGCAATGTTTGTTGGGTTCGGTCTGTTGGGGTTAAGTTTGCTCTCTGGTTCTTCCGATGTAGATCTTTTTGCCACACCAAATATCGCGTACGGTGAAGTGATCTGCGAACAGTGCGGCATGATCATATCTGACGAGGCGCATGCGGCTGCCTACCGACTCCCAGACGGCCAGTTGCGCATCTTCGACGATCTGGGCGACATGGTGCTTTATCACCAACGGAAGGGCGAGGACGTAATTTTATTCTGGGTTCACGACTACCAGACCGGCGAATGGATGCACGCACGGGACGCCTACTACGTGGCTACCAGCGATCTCGTCACCCCGATGGGCCACGGAATCGCAGCATTCACTCACCATGCTGATGCCGAAAATTTTGCCAGGCAGCATGGGGCACCTATTTACCGGTGGGACGATCTTCTGGCAGGTTCACCTGCGGATTCAGAACGTCACACCGGGTAACCAGTAGCTGGAAAAGAATTGACTTGATGGAGGTTTTAACATGAAGAAAAGGTTAGTGCTGGTCTCGGGACTGGTTTCACTCGTGGCGTTGATCGCTGCATGCGGTGGTGGTGGTGAAGGTTCCGTTTCCGGGGGCTCGTCCTCCCCTGCATCCACCGCTCCCACGGCAACAACCGTGCCCGCCCCCCCGGCTGGGCCATCAAATGCCGAGATGATCGCAACGGGTAAAAAAGAGTTCTCTTCCTGCGCTGGTTGTCACGCCGCCGATGCGACCGGAGTGACCGGCCTTGGCAAGAGTCTCGTCGGTACTGACTTCATAGATAAAATCTCTGATGAAGACCTGGCTGCGCTCATCAAGAACGGCCGCTCCATCAGCGATCCGGCAAACACAACTGGTATTGACATGCCACCAAAAGGCGGGAACCCGGCTCTCAACGATGAAAAAATCGACGCGCTGGTCGCGTATATCCGGTCGTTGCAATAAACAGTCCTCCAGATCGAACAGGAACAAAAAACAGCCCCGTTTGACCGACGGGGCTGTTTTGACTGGCATACCGGGCAAACCACCGTCTCAGAAAGATCGATTGGTCTCAGGCAGGTGGTATCTTCGACGACGTAATTCTCGGGAAAGTCTGTAATTGATAACCAGCCCGATTCACAGAATCTGTTTCCGCAAAAGTAACTCCAGCATTAACTGAACCTTCAAGTTGCAGAACCCCTTCGCACCAGGACCAGGCGATAAAGTTGTCCGCCGACCCAGGCAGTCGGAAATGTCGCCGATACGCGCACACGTTGAACAACGTGCAGTATCGGTTCGCGGCCCAACTTCGCCGATGTTGCTCGTCTACAGCTTCTTCGCGGTCGCTGCGGTAGGGGCGCTGCTGCTTTCATTACCGCTTTCCAGCACCAAATCTGAATTTACTCCGCCTATCGGAACATTCTTCACGTCTGTATCGGCGATGACGGGCACCGGCCTCATCGTTTTCGATACCACTGAGGCATGGACAGGGTTCGGACAGGCCGTGATTGCAGGGTTGATTTTTATTGGCGGGCTGGGGTTTATGACCGGCGCGGCGTTTTTGCTGTTCATCACCGGCCGCCGTTCGAGTTTGCAGGGCCGCCTTGTGGTCGGGGCGGGACTCGACGACAACCGGCTTGGAACGATAGCGACGCTCGCTCGCAACATCATCCTGATGGCGATCGTGGTGCAGATCGTCGGGGCAATCGCCATTTTTTTGCACTGGTATCTCCTGGATACGTTATGGCCGGGAATGACTCTTGGGGAAGGCCTGTGGCAGAGTGTTTTCACGTCGATATCGGCCTTCAACAATTCCGGGTTCGAAATTCTCCCTGATGGGCTCGTCGGTGGAAGCAGCCTGATTGGGTTCAGTGGCGATGTCCTTACCCTGTCGATTATCGGCGTGATGATCCTCGCAGGGTCGACCAGTTATGTTGTGCTGGCCAATATCGTTTCGATTCGTGGCTGGCGCCGACTGACACTCGATACAAAGCTAGTGTTGCTTGGCATTGGTGTGATGCTGTTGATCGGGTTCGTTGCGTTTATGACGCTCGAATGGACAAACCCAGCAACGATCGGCAATGAATCTGTCACGAATAAATTGACGCAGGGCGTGTTCCACACCGTTAACAGGACAGCCGGCTTCTCGACGCTCGACTACGGGAATCTCCACTCGGCGAACCTCAGTGTGACCGAAGGGTTGATGTTTGTTGGCGGCGCTTCTGCATCAACGGCGGCCGGGATCAAAGTCAGCACTTTCATGGTGATCGTGATTGCTTCGATTTCAATATTAAGTGGTCGGGGGCGCACAACAGTTTTCGGCCGCGAGATTCCGCGGGTGAACGTGCAACGTGCGCTGGCGGTTGGAGCGACCGCAGCAGTGGCGGTACTGGTGCTGGTGGTCGCGCTGTTCGCCGTACAGCCTGAACTGGACTTCCGCGCCGGTGTTTTCGAGATTGTTTCGGCCTTCGGGACGGTCGGCTGGTCAGCGGGTGCCACGTCAGATCTCAACCAGCCCGCACAGATCGTCCTCGCGATAACTATGTTCGTTGGAAGGTTCGGACCACTTACGATTGCCCTGTTCATGGCAGGCCGTGAGCGGCAGGACCCAATCAGGTTCGCGACTGAACGAATCCGAATCGGTTAGTAAATATCCAGACGCCTGGCTGGCATCTACACCATCAGGTCGCCGCCGCTCAGGTCGAGTGCCTGACCAGTTATATATGCGGCCCTGTCTGACGCTAGAAAAGCGACGAGTTCGGCAGCCTCGGCAGGTTCGCCAAGTCGATGAATTGGGAAACCATCGGTGTATCGCCTGAGCCTGTCTTCGTCGACCTCTTGCTGCACCATGTCGGTGTCGATCAGCCCCGGGCAAACAGCGTTTA
>CAYLWG010000226.1:0-4252 GCA_964387235.1 uncultured Dehalococcoidales bacterium | reverse complement strand
CGCGAATCAACTTCGGCGGTGTGCGCCAAACGTGTGAAGGCATCCAGTTGTATCCGAAAATCGGTATGCCAGCCCGTGCGATGTTCCGCACGGTCGTAATCATGTTGTCGACCTGCTCATCGCGCTTCGGGCCGTTCAGCATGATGTCGGTATAGAAGTCTGATGGGACGTTTTCGAGCGCCGAAAGCTTCATGCCGTGCTGTTCGACCGACAATCTCAGCTTCACCAGGTCAGCGAGTTGCCACTGGCCCCCGGCAGTTGGAAGCTGGGGGGTGTTGAGAAGAATGTCGGTTACGCCATACTGCTGCGCAAACCTCAGGTACTCGGGAGTGGCCTGATTGAACTGTCCAAATCCTGCACGCATTGATCGTGAATCTCCTGTGTGATAACTGATTACGGTGGCTGTCCGCCAACTTACACCCGTGAGGTCGGAAACGGAAGTCGGCCCACAGTCGCCCAGCCTTTTTCAGCTGGCAGTTCTACTACACATTCGAGTAGAGATTTGCATGTGGATATGCAATTGGAATAACCTCACCCAGATTCTAAGATCCGTTGGCCTCACCTCTGACCCGCAGCACGACAGGGAGAACAGATGACTACCGAAACTTCTACACCGACTCCACCAGCGTCACCGATGAACGTATATCCTGCCCGACTTTCGATAGCGTATGTCGATGGGCCGAGAAGTCGTCTCACTGTGTTTTTCCGAGTTTTCCTGGTAATCCCGATATACGTGGTAATGATTGGCATCGGCGCAGCATTCTACTCATTTGGAAGTACTGGAGTCTCGATAATTGTCGTCGCACCGCTGCTTATGATTCTGTTCCGTCGGAAATACCCGCGCTGGTGGTTCAACTTTAATCTGGAGATGACTAAATTTTCGACGCGCATTTTTGCGTACATGGCATTGTTGACCGATGATTATCCATCAACGGAAGATGAACAAAATGTGCAACTTGAGCTCGATTATCCTGATGCCAGGGAGCTAAACCGCTGGCTACCGCTCGTAAAATGGTTACTCGCTATCCCGCACTACATCGTTCTGGCCTTCTTATTTTTCGTCGCTGGGTTACTGATCGTAATCGGTTGGTTCGCGATAATAATTACCGGACGTTTTCCGCGGGGTTTCCACAACTATCTGGTAGCTGTTTCGAGATGGTCGCTGCGGGTTCAGGCCTACGCATACTTGCTGATTACCGATGAGTATCCACCGTTCTCTCTTAATTCTTGATTGAGTAGTAATTGACACGAGTTCTTGTTGCATATGCCACACGCTTCGGCTCGACCCACGAAATTGCATCGGCAATAGCTCACGAACTCAACACCGCTGGTCTCACGGCACATGCGGCCGAAACCAGCAGTGGCCTGTCGGTTGAGGATTACGACGCGTTCGTTATCGGATCACCGCTGTACGGGGGCACGTGGCCTTCAAACGCCGGGGTTTTCGCAGCGGTAATGGCAGAACGGATGAATGGCAAGCCCACCGCTCTGTTTTCTGTCGGCACTCTAATGCTGAAAAATCCAGAGCGCGGGCAGGTCGAGCATACTGAGTTCATTGCGGGCCTTGCCGAAGTGGCACTGGGCACTACGGGCCTGAATGTTGTTGCCAGTGCGCTGTTTTCCGGTTATTTTGACCGCGCCAATTTGCCCTGGTTGCTGCGGCTAATCGACAGGTTCGCGCCAACTCCGCAAGGAGATCACCGGAACTGGCCCGAGATTCAGGCGTGGGCGAAGTCGCTAGTGCCGAAGTTCGCTGGCAGTTAGATCGAAATCAAGTTGAATCACCGGTAACCAGCCAGCAGCATATGTTCATAGACACACACGCCCACATCCACCAGCATGACCCAGACGAAATCGCCGGAATCGTGGATCGTGCTATTTCTGCGAATGTTGGAGCGATTATCACGGCAGGCGTGACAATCGAAGACTCCCGCAATGCCATCACGCTTGCCGGACAGCACGAGCAGATTTTCGCTGGTGTTGGCGTGCACCCCACCGATTTGACCGGGCCTTTAACCAGAAAGAACATCGCAGACCTCGATGATCTGGCTGCTCGACCCGAGGTTGTTGTGATGAGCGAGATCGGTATCGACCACCAGGAGAGGTCGCCAGACTGGCAGTGGCAGGAAGATGCGTTTCGTGCCCAGATAGAGATTGCCCGGCGGCACAGCCTGCCGATTGTGTTCCATGTTCGGGAGCAAGGAGATGACTATGACGCACATTCGGCAAGGGACGCGGCACTGGCGATTCTTCAAGAGACCAATGCAGGTGAACTTGGTGGCACGGCGCACTACTTTCAGGGCAGGTGGAAACACGCAAAACGGTTTTTAGACCTGGGATTTCATATCTCGTTCGCCAAAACCCTTATGCGCAATGCCAATCTCGAGGAAACTGCCAGAAACACCCCGGACGACCGGATTCTGGTCGAAACCGACGCTTATCCACAGCCGTTCAAGAAAAACCGCGATAAGTGGACCGAGCCGCGGGATATACCACTCGTCGCCGAGAAGCTGGCGACGATACGCGGCACGACGCCCGGCGATATCCAGCGAACAACCACCGGTAACGCCCTGAACATGCTCGGCGCGAGATCGTCAAAAGTCAGGACTGTAATCGAAAGTTCCTCGTTGAAGCAGACAAACACTGAGTGATTACATGCCGACCAGTGAACGCACGCAGATAATTCCGCTATAAAATTGGTTCACCTGTACGTTGTTGCCTGCAAGCAGCGGCGTCGGATTCGACCCGATACTGGTCAGGCAGGGTGACGGCCAACAGGAAACGGAAATACCGATGATTTCGCACCATACAAACACAGGATTGAAAGAGTGGGCCGTCACTTCTGGGGCACTTGGCCGTGGTGACCAGATACTCATGCTACGCAAAGGTGGTATTCGGGAAGACGGACGTCATTTCAAAATCGAACACGAGTCCTTCCTCCTTTACCCTGGCCTGTATCACGAAGGTGAATCGCTGCTGAAGCCCGAACTACGCGGACTGCTTGATTCAACGGTGAATGCCGATTTCACCCGGGAAATAAAGTTTTCAGTATTTTGCGAACTGGTCGAGACAATCGAAATCTCTGAGGATCGCCAGGTAAAGGCGCTCGATGCGTTTCACATCTGGTCGCGTGAATTTCCGGTCAAGCGATTCAACTGGAAGCCCCGGCATCCGCTCAAGTTGATGATCGTCCGGGCTTACAGGCTCGATTCGCCGGTGACAGTCCCAGTGGAAGAGTCGTATGCAGGTTGCAAGTCGTGGGTTGAACTTTCTACTGAAATCGATCTCGCCAATCTCACGCCGGCTCTTAGCGATTCTGAATTCGATGCTCGCCTGGCCGAAATTCACAAAGCTCTTGCCGCTGAATCGGTGAATGTGTAAGCGTCTGTGGGATGTCTAACCAGCCTCTCACTTAAAATCAAATTCCCCAATCCACCCAGCCATTAATACCCAGGAACAAACTTTTGAAATACCGGAAGATGAAGTCGACTGACCTTACCGTCTCCGAAATCGGATTCGGGGTGTGGAGCGTGAGCATGAACTGGTGGGGCGAAGTCAGCGAATCCGACGGAATTAAGCTGCTGCAAAAGGCGGCTGACCTCGGTATAACTTTCTTCGATACTGCCGATACGTATGGTTCAGGGTATGGCGAAGAGATCATCCCGAAAGCGCTTGCCGACCGACGGAGCGAGATTGTTATCGGCACCAAGTTCGGGTACGACATAGAGGCACCAAGAGAGGGCCACAAAGAACGCCCGCAGTGCTGGGATCCCGATTTCGTGAAGCGGGCCTGTGAGAGCAGCTTGAAGCGGCTACAGACCGATTACATCGACCTGTATCAGTATCACAACGCCCGACTCGACGTGATTCAGCGTGAAGATACGCTCGGCGCGCTGGAGGACCTGAAGGCCGAGGGCAAGATTCGCCATTACGCCGTTGCCGTTGGACCCGACATTGGCTGGCGTGAAGAAGGTCTTTACACCATCAATGAACGCGGTATTCCGGCACAGTTGATCTACTCGATCCTTGAGCAAGACCCTGCAGATGTCATGATCGAAGCGGCTGAGAAAGCCGGGGTCGGCGTGTATTCACGTGTACCGCACGCTTCCGGCATGCTCGATGGCAAGTACACGAAGGACACGGTGCTGGATGAGATGCCGTTCGATTCTTCCGACCACCGGGCTTACCGGCGGATGCACTGGATGAAGCAGTCGCTCGAAAAACTGAAGAAGATCGATTTCTTGATTTCCGG
>CAYLWG010000225.1:0-4476 GCA_964387235.1 uncultured Dehalococcoidales bacterium | reverse complement strand
AATGCCAACGCGCAGCCTGGCGATGTGCTTGTGCTGACCAAAGCCATTGGGTCAGGGGTCATCACGACCGCAGGCAAGGCAGGGACGGCTTCGGAAGAGATGATCCGGGAAGCTGTGAAGTCGATGGCAACCCTGAACCGCGGGGCGGCCAACGCAATGATCGAAGTCGGCGTGAACTCTGCTACCGATGTCACCGGCTTTGGGCTGCTCGGACACCTGATGCAGATGATGAAGGCGAGTGGCGTTTCGGCTATCGTGAACAGGTCGGCCGTTCCGATACTTCATGGAGCGCAGGAACTGGCCGAGGCCGGAAATGTTTCGGGCGGGACCAGCCGCAACATGGAATCGCTGGGCGATGCCGTTACGCTCGAAGATGGAGTGACTGATGTCGATTTCGTGCTTATGGCCGATGCTCAGACATCGGGTGGGATGCTGATTTCAGTACGAGAGGATCGGCTAGACACCCTTGTAAAGAGCTTGATTGATAATGAAACGCTTTACAGTTCTGTGATTGGCAAAGTGGTCAAGGGCAACGCAGGAACCATACTCGTTCAACCCTAGTTGGCCTGTGAACCAGCCGAGTGGGCGAGCCGGATATTACACGGCCTCCTGAATTAAGTGTCACTAAGTGACTCGGATTCGTCCCAGATTCGCTCACGTTCGTTGTCGTCCAGCTCTGCAAGTGGTACATCTTCGGATAGCTTTTCGGCCCGAAGCACATGGTTACGCAGGCTTATCGCAGCTTTTCGTAGCGCGGTTTCAGGGTCGATACCCGCCGCTTGCACCTGCCTTGCGACTGCCATCAGGTACTTACCTGCCCGGTCTTCACCATCCGAGGCTGATTCGCCATCGATCTTGCCGAACATAAGCGGCATGGCGTGCTTTTCAGGCCACGGCAAACCAGCACGCATCACACGACGTTGAACCGACGACGAATACGCCAGCGCAGGCATCGCCGTGGGCAGCGAAGCTACTATCGAGCGGTTACCACCCGATTCAGCACGCTTCAGGGCCTCCCACCGGTCAATAACATCGCCGGAATCCTTCAGCGCCTCGTCACTTCCGAAAACATGTGGGTGTCGCCTTATTAGCTTGTTACGGACCGCGCTACAGATCGACGCGGCATCGAAGTTGTCGTCACGTCGGGCGATATCGGCATGAAATATGATCTGGGTTACAAGATCGCCAAGTTCGTCTTCGAGGCTGCCCAGATCTCCTGAATCGATAGCTTCGAGCGCCTCATAAGTCTCTTCAAGCATGTTTGGTCGTAGCGAACTGTGAGTTTGTTCAGCATCCCAGGGACAGCCTCCGGGATTCCTCAGTAATTCGACCGTTGCCACCAACTCCGCAAAAGCCGCGCCCGCCGCTGTAGCCTGTTCGCTCTGTGAACTCAATCGGTCCTCCATTTTTGCGCACTCAATAACAACGCCCGAGACACAATCTGGTAAGTATCCTATCTGTCATGCCTCCATCAACACGCACCAAAAAAACGGCTTCACCCCAGGCCTGCACCGCTCGTACAACCTCTATATCGGCCAGGCAGGTTGCCGTTCTGGCTGGAGCGGCCATCTTCGCGCTGTTGCTGCCATTGTTCTTGATTCTGTTCAACGTGGGCAACGTTACGAACAGCGACTGGCTGTATTCCTATGGCTGGTGGCGCAACGACATCGTAAACCGCACCGGGCTTCCGGTCGAAGAATTGAACAGCGGGGCCGACCAGATCAAAGAATATTTCTCGAACGATGTCGAACTCCTTGATCTGCGCGTCAACTTCGGCGATTCCAGGGTTCCGCTGTACAGAGAGCGAGAGATACTTCACATGGTCGATGTCAAGGCGTTGATGCAGGGCGTCTTTTCGATTACACAGTGGTTGGGAATAGCCCTGCTGATTCTGCTCGTGGCGGGTATATTCACGCTTCGGAAAGATGCCGCTCAGATGCTGCTCAGGTCGCTCCGCTGGTCGGCAATCGGCACAGGAGTGTTCCTTGTGGCTTTTGGAGCCACGGCAGCGATCAACTTCGGCTGGCTGTTCACACAGTTCCATTTCCTGAGTTTTGCGAACGACCTATGGCTGCTTAATCCCCGTACCGATTTCCTGATAATCATGTTCCCGCAGCGATTCTTCTTCGAGGCGGCAATGTTCATCGGGCTGTTGACGATAATTAATTTCGCCCTGTTATTCGGTGCCGCACTTTTCGCGCGAAAACGGCTGGGCTAGCGATTGCCTAACCGTCGAGAGTTGTTAGCCAGTCATCGATTACCGGCATCAGTTCGAGAACGGAATCTACAGTGTAGTCGGGCCTGTGCGATGTCTTTAGTGGCGACTTTATACCGCCTCTTACCCACACTGTCGCCAGCCCGGCCTCCGCAGCCCCTGCCACGTCGGTGTGCATGTTGTCGCCAACATGCAGAACACTTGACGCTGCAACACCCAGCGCGCCGACCGTCACATCGAAAATCCTGGCTGTCGGCTTGGCTATCTCGAGTTCGTTCGATAGAGAAATCTGGTCGAATTTATCCAGCAACTCGACCTGGCTGAACCACTGCCTGTAGGCACTCGGACTTGTCAGCCCGGTATTGGAAATCAGACCAATTTTGATGCCACGGTCAGAGAGCAAATCGAGCAATTCCAGCACCCCATCGAGAAGATTAGGTGGAGAATCTATGAATGCCCGGTCGATCACCTGACCGACGGCATCCAACCCTGCGGCACCGATGCGGGCGGCCATGCCCGGACCGATCAGTTCCATCAGACGCCCGACCCAGACATCGAAGCGTGAGTCGATGCCGCGGTCGTGGCCCGCAGTGATCTCGGCGCTAAGTTGCAAAAACAACGGGCCTATGTCGGCCGGGTCAACCGGTTCACCTGCTTCGGCCAGAATTTCGGCTACATATTCTGACCTGAGCTTGCGACGCTTAACCGAAATGGCCGAGCCATCGAACTCGAAAATAAGGGTCTGCCACAGATCGAACGTAACTGCTGTTGCCCCCAAGTTGGCCGCATGCCGCACGGTTAGTACTTGACCATGCTGAACACGTCGAGCCCGGCTGGCAGGGCGGCTCGCCCGTTCAAGAATTCCAGTTCAACCAGTACGGTTACTGTAACTACGTTTGCCCCCAGTGAAGTGATTAGTTTCACCCCTGCCCCGGCTGACCCGCCGGTTGCCAGCAGGTCGTCGATCACCGCCACGTTCTGCCCTTCCTCGACAGCCCCGGCCCTTACTTCCAGGCGCCCTTTTCCGTACTCGAGTTCGTAATCGACACCCGTAACCGGGGGCGGAAGTTTTCCGGCCTTTCTGATGGGAACGAACGGAATATCGAGGCGGGCGGCGACTGGCGCTCCAAAGATAAATCCCCGGGCGTCGATTGCCGCGATTACCTGCGTTTCGAGCGACTTCAGGTGGTCCGACACCGTATCCGTTATGTAACGCATGGCCTCGGGATTGGCCCACACCGGGGTAAGGTCCCGGTACACGACACCTTTGGCCGGGTAGCCGGGTACGTCTCGAATCAGTGATTTAATATCCAGATCACACCGCCAGCGAGAATAGAAAAACCAGAAACAACAACTTAGGTTTCAGGCTTCACATTCTAGCGATGCGACGAGTTCTGGTGCCACTGACTTCCGGTGCTAGTGCCTCTATTGCCGACGGCCCTTTTGCCGACGCCTCGGGCGTTCTATCGCATCCATATCTACATTTGGTGACGGCTATCCAGCAACCTGCACTGGACAAAATTTTCAGCCAGTGCCCCATACATCGGTTTCAGGGTAAAAATCGCTCCATGCGAACCAGAACACATTGACTGCGTGAAGCCGTTCGAGCGCCGACCCGGCAAGCTCGCCATCTACCGCCTGGCCCGTAAACGGAACCCACAAAGTACCGGTCTGATCGTCTTCCAGCCACTCTCGGCCGTTCTTTTCGACCAGTTTAAAACTAAGCTCCTGCCCGTCGATTTCAGCACCGTACGCCAGGGCGGTATCGGTTGACGGATCGAAATAAATCAACTTGGCATCGCCATCATGGGTGATATTTACCAGTTGCTGTGAACGAAGCTGCGAATGTGGGAACGCCAGCGGACCGCCATCGAACCCGATTCCGAGCACGAGTTCCTTTGTCGGTAGCCGATCATCCTTATTCGACTCACCAATAACCCCCGCGCTCCGACCTCCGTAGTATCCGACGTAGGGATCCCTGCCACGGCTGCCCTTTCGCAGGGCGACTGTATCGGGATGCACCTCTTTCCACTTTTCCCAGGTCGTAAGCGTAAGCGGAATAATTTCCAACTCGGTCCCGATCAGATCACCCTGCACCGCCCGCGACAGGAACTGACTCCACAGAGTTCGTGTTTCGCGGTCGAACATAACGAGGGCGTTCATGATTAGTTTTCCCGATACGCCGAACTCGTAAACCTTGCCGTCAATCTCTCTGGAATACCCGATTCCAGTAAAGCAAAGCGGTCACCACGTAACAGCTA
>CAYLWG010000224.1:0-4565 GCA_964387235.1 uncultured Dehalococcoidales bacterium | reverse complement strand
TCAAAAAATGTGAATTCGTTGCCCCGAAACCGTGGCGACTGTTCAAGCATCACCGGAACCGTCGCAAGACCTGCAATTGCCTTGATCGAGTCTCCTGGTTTTTTGACAAGGAACTGGAACGGGTTCATCCCCGCCTCTTTAGCCGCGCCGAACAGACCCACATGACGGTCCGGGTACTGGACAGTTACCGGGGACCTGAGGAAGTTTTTAAGGGTGATAAGAAACCCGCGAGGAATGCCGAGTCCGATCATCAGTCGCCTCCCCGTTGAGTTTGAGGATTATCACCGGGACTTGAAACGTAAACGGCCGATGCCGGTATCTCCTCGGTCCCAACCGGATACGACGGCGCGTCCGGGTCGGGCTGCGGATTATCGTAGCCGGGCGTGCCGAGCAGTTTCGTGACCATCCAGATCGAAACGATAGCAACCGGCCAGTTCACCGCCGCCATGATCCACAATCGGGTCGTGGTCGGCTCCGGCCATATCGCAATCAGTACCGCGGTGACAACGATGTTGATCAGTGTCAGTTCAAACAGGCCCTTCCAGGCAAGCTTAAGCACCTGGTCGACGCGCAACCGTGGCAGCGTCATGCGGAACCAGACGATAACGAACAGGACCAGTATCAGCTTGGCGATGAACCAGAATTCCGACGGAACCGGGCCCCAACCCTTCCAACCCCCGAGAAACAGCACCGTCACTATCGCAGCTGTGCTGATTTCGGCCATAAATTCCGCAAGAAAGAACAGGCCAAACTTCATACTTGCGTAGTCGTTTAAATATCCGGCAGCAAGTTCCGATTCGGCCTCAGTCAGGTCGAAAGGAGCCCGTGCCATTTCGGCCATCGCAGCGATGAAGAAGACAAACACCGCGAGCGGTTGAACAAGGATGAACGGGATTGTTTGCGCTGCGATAATCTGGCCGAGCGACATCGAACCGGCAAGCATGATGACTCCGACCAGCGCAAGTGCCATCGCAATTTCATAGCTGATAAGCAGGGCGACAGAACGGAAGGCCGAAAGGATGGCAATGCGGTTGCCCGACGACCACGCGGCTGTGAGTACAGCCAGTGTGGTGAGTGACGTTACGGCCATTATGAACAGCACGCCAATGTTGAGATCGGCGATATAGGTTCCGCTGCCAAACGGAATTACCGCAAAGACCAGCAGCGCTGGCGCAGTCATCATTATCGGCGCCAGGTTGAACAGTATCTTGTCGGCATCCTTCGGGACGACATCTTCTTTGAACATCGTCTTGATAGCGTCGGCTACCGAAGTGAGCAGGCCGAACGGGCCCCATCGGTTTGGGCCGGTGCGGGTCTGGAACCGACCGAACAGGCGACGTTCACCCCAGATGAGTACGATCACACCGCCAAGAATGCCGTTGACGAACAGCCCAATAATGGCAGCCGCTGCCAGCGCAAACGCCAGCCATTCCATTCCGGCGGGTAAAAATCCTGACGAGTAGTCGCGCGCCGCACACTCGGTGCTGCCGCCAGCGAGGTTGCAGTAGATATTTCGCCATAAGGAGTTGTCCAAAAAGGTTTGTGGCATTAGCGGTCAACCTCCCCCATGTTCAGGTCAACGCTTCCGAAGCTAACGAACAGGTCACCGAACAGTCCGCCGATCAGCATGTCGCGCAGCAGCGTGAGGTTGATTAGCGAGGGGGCCCTGACGTGCATCCGGTACGGAGATATCCCGCCATCGCTGACAAGGTAAAAGCCCAGTTCACCCTTCGAGCTTTCGATCGCAACTTATGCGTCGCCCTCTGGTGGCCTTATCAGGCGGGGCACATCGTCAAAAGACGGCGGCACCGGGCCCGGTTCGATCTGTTCGATGCACTGCTGAACAATCTTCACACTCTCGCGGGCTTCCTGGATTCTGACCCAGTACCGTGCGTAGTTGTCAGAGGCCGTATGCAGTATCCGTTTGAACTGGATTCTGTCGTAGTAGTCGTACGGGTTGCGATGCCGCAGGTCCCAATCGACACCACTGGCGCGTAGCATCGGGCCGGTTATCGATGCGTTAATAAGCTGTTCGGGCGAGAGTACCGCCACGCCTTTTGTTCGTGAGAACACGATTTCGTTTCCGCTTAAATAGGCTTCGAGTTCGTCGAGCGTGTTCACGATATCTACCAGTTCACGGTCGAGAGCAGGCCAGAACTCTTTCGGAGCGTCCATGAAAACGCCACCCGGCCTGAGATACGAGTTCGTGATGCGCGCACCGCAGAGCATTTCGAACAGGTCGAGTATATTTTCACGCTCACGCATCGCGTAGACGAGCGGAGTGCCGAGTGCGCCCAGATCCTGCAAAAGGAAACCGGTGGCGACAAGATGGCTGGCGATTCGCTGTAGCTCGGCTGCAATCATTCGCAGCCACACTCCGCGGGGTGTCGGCTCGATTCCCGCTAGCTTTTCAACGGCCAGCATGTAGGCCTGGTTGTTGAGCATGGACGATACATAGTCCATACGGTCGGTCAGCGTGATGATCTGGGTGTACGTCCGCTCTTCGGCAAGTTTTTCCGATCCCCGGTGCAAATATCCAAAGATCGGTTCAATATCGACGACCTCTTCACCATCGAACATCACTCGCAACCGGAACACACCATGAGTCGATGGGTGCTGCGGCCCGAGATTTACCGTGATCGGCTGCGTCTTGATCGCCATTACTGCCCGGCCTCGGTGGTTATCGAGCTAGCGTCCGAACCGGCAGTCACTCCACTATCGTCATCGCGAGGGGCAAAAGTCGCTATCGATTGATCGTAAGTGACGTAGTCCTTGCGGAGCGGATGCCCCGGAAAGCCCTCCCACAGCATGATCCGCTTGTGGTTCGGGTGACCTTCAAAGCGAATGCCCATGAGGTCCCACACTTCGCGTTCCTGGTAATCGGCACCGCGCCAGATCGGCACTACGCTCGGAACCGAGGCATCAGTGCGCCCCAGGCCAACGCGGGTCTTCAACACTGCCGACGCATTCTTCGGAAGTGATGTGAGGTGGTAAACGACTTCAAAGTGATCGATGTAGTCGACAGCCGTGACACTGCTTAACAGGTCGAACTTAAACTCGGGCCGAGTCTTAAGCCCTTCGCAAACCCTGAAAATAGCTTCAGGTTTCAACCAGACGTCGCCGCCGTTGCTCTTTTCGGTTGAGCCAGGTGCGAATGCCTCTATGGCTTCGGCGAGTGCTTCCCCGCTCCACGGCGTGGTCATGCCTGCCCTGCCACCTGCCCTTTGAGGCTGTACCGGCGAATTTTATCGTGGAGTTGCATGATGCCGTATAACAACGCATCGGGACGTGGCGGACACCCGGGGACGTACACGTCGACGGGCATTATGTGGTTCACACCCGGAACTACCGAGTAGCTCTGGTAATAAGGGCCGCCCGACGTGGCGCACACGCCCATCGAAATGACCCATCTGGGTTCGGCCATCTGGTCGTACAGGCGGCGCAGCGGAACGGCCATTTTCCACGTTACGGTTCCCGCAACTATCAGCAGGTCGGCCTGCCGGGGTGATGCCCGGAATGCTTCCATACCGAAACGTGCAAGATCGAACCGGGCCATTGCCGCGCTGATCATTTCGAATGAACAACAGGCGAGGCCCGATTGCAACGGGAAGACCGAAGATTTACGGGCCCAGTTAAGCAGGTAATCGATAGAACTGACGAGAACGCTGCGGCGAAGATCGTCTGGCACTTCAATTACAGGATCGGGAAACGGCTCTAGGTGTGTCGCTTTCATCCTGTTAACTTCATCGCCTTCAGCCCGATCGAGGTCGAGGGTTATCGACTGGAGCGGGCCACGTGGGTCGGCTCCCGGGGGAGTGCCGTACGGATCAAACAATTCTGGCAATCTTCGATCGGTCATTCGTTGTAAACCCATTCCAAGGCGTTTTTCCGCCAGGCGTAAGCAAATGCGAATGTCACTACGATCAGGAACACAAACACTGCCCCGAGTGCGGCGAACCCGAACTGCCTCGACATCACTCCATATTTTACCGCCCACGGAAACAGAAAAATGGTTTCAACATCGAATACAACGAACAGAATCGCGTAGTAGTAGTAGCGGAAGTTAAATCGAGTGGGTCGCCCACCGAACGGGCGCATTCCACCTTCGTAGGCAGTTTCTTTCACTGCGGAAGGGCGGGACGGCCTGACTCCGATCGACTGAGCCATGTAGCTCATCATTAACATCCCAATAGGGACGGATACCGCTGCCGCGGCGAAAATGATAAGCAGCGCGTACTGCCTGAAATAATCCTCGAACATCAACTGCCAGACACTGGTTTACGGGGCGAAAAAAGACCGGCTTGGAGCATAGCAGTCGCCCGTTTTACCAGCAAGTGAAAAAAAGAACAATATGCGTTAGGTGCCGGGCGTTTTGCTTCGGGCGTTTTGCTCCGGGCGTCGTCGAACGACTTGGTCGCGTTATGCAGCTCCGCGGGGCACGCCAGGGCATCTTAAGCATCGCCCACACACATGCTCGGGTCTGCCCCGCGGAGCTAAGTCTTAGTCGCCCAAGCACAGCCTCGGTGCGCCCGGCGACTAAGACTTAGCTCCGGGCGTCGTCGAAC
>CAYLWG010000223.1:0-4642 GCA_964387235.1 uncultured Dehalococcoidales bacterium | reverse complement strand
CAGGTTGCCAGTATTCAAGTATTCGGTACCGGCGGAGCTTCTGCCGGCGCAATTGGGGTAACCTCCGGTGCGGCCTCTATCACCGTTATCGGTGGTGGTTTCGCAAAGGGAGAGGCCATCTCCATCAGTGCCAAGCCTCAGGGCTTCGACTCTCTGCTGGCTGATACTGTCGCCAACGACGGTGGTGCTTTCCAAATCACGATCGATCTGACTATCCAGTCAGACGGTTCTGGTAAGGGCTTCCCAACTGGCGGGGTCTTTACGATTACTGCCTCTGGCGATCAGGGCAATCGCGGTTCATCCGCATTCGTTCTTATCGAGAAGTAACTTCTGAATCTCGGATTCTTTAGACGCCCCGGTTTTGCCGGGGCGTCTTTTTTTAATCATCTTTCTATGGGCTATGTGATTACAAGGTATGGGCCTTGTGACCAGTTTGCCTGGCTGTGGCCGGTGTGGCGGTGTTGACGAAAGAGAGAGTCTAAGGCTGCGACTCCAGCTATACCGATAATTCGACGGGTAACGGCCCATGATTACGAATCGGTTGCACATCTGAATTTCTTAAGAAGCTATTTCAAAATACGTTGACAGACAAAGAGGTTTGATCGAATTCCCCCCTCATCCCAACTTCTTTCTCGGGCTCCCCCGGGGAGGCGGGGATTTGAGACAGCTTCTTAAGCCACCCGGTCTCGTTTGCCACCGTTTGCATCTGAACAATGGCTGAATTGCAGACGACTCGATTACCACTTTTCAACGTGGTGCAAAACGCTTGGTTCAACTAGCGCCGATGAATTCACCTTGATCGCACCGATATCAGGCGAAGTCGTTAGCGCTGTGAGAATCGCCCGGTCGGGGACGTCCGAAATTGAATTGGGCCTGGAAAGTGCCGATCTGGATGAACTAACTAGCAAGCTCATGGCACCAGGTTTCACCGGTAAGGGAATCGGCACCCTGCTGACGCAGTGTTCTATCGATCACTTCCGCGAGCAATACTTCACTCGTGCAGTGCTAAGGGTGATCGCCACCAATGCCGGTGCAAGGCGTTTTACAAGTTTCATGGCTGGGTACTGGTTGAGGAATTTCCCGACCGTGTCGAGGATGTGCCTGTAGCCATTTACGGTCTGGGGGAATCGGGGCTGGCCTGGAGATTGCGCCCCCGCTCCGGCTATCCTCTGCCTGCTGACACAATCCGTAACGTGGGGGCAAGTGGGGTTAGCGAGTAGACATGACTTACGTGTACGTGTGAAGTATGTTCCGGGTTAGCCTGTGTCTACTGGCAGCACTTCGGCCCGTTCAATTTTCACACGCCGTATCCTTCTGCCGATGACCGATTGAACCGTTATTCTCAGCCCTTCGACCAGAACGACATCGCCAGGGGACGGCATTTTTCCCAGCTCGCGATAGACCAGCCCACCGACAGTATCGAACCCGTCGGGGACTATCGAAGTGCCAAGTGTCTGGTTCATAGTGTCGATCGAAGCCCCGGCGTCGGCAACCATCTCGGTTGCCCCGGTGGATTCAACTTCGGGCCCGTCAACATCGAATTCGTCGATCAACTCACCAACGATCTCTTCGATCAGGTCAGTCACCGTCACGAGTCCCGACACTCCGCCGTACTCGTCGACGATGATCGCCATGCCCGTGCGGTGCTCCTGTAGTTGCCTTAGAAGCCGTTCAAGGCTCTGCGACTCTGGGACGTGCAGTGCAGTGCGGGCAAGGCCCTCTACTGGACCTTTAGGGTCGGCCCCGTTGTCCAGTGCCGCCAGCACATCACGGGCAAAGACAATGCCCGCAATCGAATCAACACTTTCTCCGTATACGGGAATCTTGCTGTGACCGCCTACCGACATTAAATCGGCAACCGCTCCGATACTGGCGGAAGCCGGGGACGTGTTCATGTCGACTCGTGGCACCATGATTTCACGAACTTTGACAGTATCCATCCGCAGGATTCCGCGGATCATGCGGAGTTCGTTTTGATCTGCCGGAATTACTGATTCTTCGAGAAAGTCCAGGCTTTCTTGAAGAGCTGCCGATACATCTTCACCGACTGCAACTTCTCCTCGGCCACGCGAAAGCGAGAAATTGACGGTATTTGAAACGCCGGGAATTACGCTTATCCAGCGCAGGAGGGTGCCGGTCGGTCGGCTGACCGTTCTCGACCAGCTACGCCGGAATCCAGAAAGTCCCGACGCGATCAGCTGCAATAGGATCGCCCCCGCAGCTGCCAGAAGTCCACTGAGTGCCACCTGGTATCCAGTTCCAGCGGTGCCACTCTGGGATTCGAGAATTACGATCACTGAAAGAGCGCCCGACATCAGCGCGGCGGCCTGGAGACTCCTGCCTATCAGAGTCGCTTCGGCCCGGAGTCGGCCCGAAAAGCCATGATCGTGCTCGTGCTCGATTTCAGCATTTCCATTTCCATTTCCGTTTCCGGCTCCGGTTCCGGTTCCGTTCAGGTTACGCGCCGCAGACGGAAGCGGGTTTATGCGGGTGCCGAGCGACGAAATAGCCAACGCTACAAGGAAGAACAACCCGCCAGAGATAATCAGAATCAGCAGCGATACGAATTCGGGTGCCATTACGCAAGCACCCCATTTTTCGTAACCTGCCGGTTCGTATCCGGAGGTTGCCCGGTACTATCGGCGTCTTCGATTTTTCTGGTCATTTCCTTTGATTCCTGCACACCTAAAATTTGATGCACTCTGGTCGACTTATCATTTCGATTTTACAGATTTAGCAGGCACTCCAACCACTGTGTCACCCGCCGTTACATCTGTTCGTACCACTGATCCCGCTCCGGTTTTCGCCAACTTTCCGATGGTCACGGGGGCTATCAGCATTGTTCCCGAACCGATCAGTGCCTCATCCTCAATTATTGTCGAATGCTTTTCTTTGCCGTCGTAATTACAGGTAACCGTGCCTGCGCCGATATTCACATTCTCGCCTATCGTCGTATCACCTATATAACTGAAGTGTGACACATGCGAGCCCGAGCCGATTACCGAGTTTTTTATTTCGGCCAGATTCCCTACCTTCGAACGGGGTTTGAGTACGGTGCCGACACGCAGCAGCGAGTTGGGCCCAACGATGGCCTTTTCGCCAACGACGGATTCAGTTATGCGCGCTCCATCGATTTCGGCTCCATCGTGAATCTCGCTTGAGTGGATCTGAGTATTCGGGCCGATCACGACATTTTTTCCGATGCTCACGCCAGTGCCAATGTGAGTTCCTGCACCGATTTCGGTTTCCTGGCCTATTTCGACATCCACGTCGATATATATAGTCGCCGGGTCTTTTAGCGTCACGCCGTTTTTCATGTGCGCTTCGTTTATCCGGCGGCGAATGATCCGTTCGACGTTCGCCAGTTGCACACGATCGTTTACGCCAAGGCCTGCTTCCCTATCATCAGTCATAACGATGGCAGACCGCCCGATATCAAATGCACTTTCGATCACCCGAGGCAGATAAATTTCTCCGGTACTGGCGGGGCGAACCGAATCGAGTTCATCCCATATCCAGCTGTTGTCGAAGCAGTACCAGGCCGTGTTGATCAGATTGCTTTGCAGTAACTCATCGTCTGCCTCGTGTTCTTCGACAACCGAAACCGGGCGTGCCGAAGTGTCGAGCTTTATCCTGCCGAGCCCTGCCGGGTCATCAACTCGTACCCCAAGTACGGTGACCGCTGCACCGGATTCGTTGTGAGTGTTCAACATTTTGCGGACGATTTCATCCGTAACCAGCACCATGTCCGCAGGTGCTACGACAAGTGTGCTCGCTTCAGATGCGGCGGGCCGCGCCGTGTTCAGGGCATGGGCAGTGCCGCGCTGTTCTGGCTGGATAGATAGCCGGACATCGACGCCTTCACTTGATGAAATTGCGGACTGGAACTCTGGTGATTCTGCCATGTCCGGCGATACCACGATGATCACGTCGTCGATGCCCGCTGCGCGCATAGTGCGAATCGTGTGACCAACCAGCGTTAACCCCGCGATTCGGTGAAGCGATTTCGGGGTACTCGATCGCATTCGAGTGCCTTTTCCGGCGGCGAGGATAATTCCTGTGGTGGTCATTTTTCGGCCACCGTTTTCAGACATTCAGGTATTCCCACACTCACGCAGCGTCTACCCCGGTGACTAATTTTCACGGTGTGTAGCGTGCCCTGTTGTGAGTCTGTACTGATATGCGGTGGTATTGGTCGACAGTAGGTTCCATCGTAAGGATCATCGATATTCTGCGTCAACATGTTCGATTGCACATTGCCCCGATTACGGTTGTTAAACGTGGTCTTTATCGAGGTTTTCGGCCACCGAAACAAGTAGTTCGATTGTTATAGTTGACGGGTTCGGAGAGGTGGCTGAGTGGTTGAAGGCGCCGGTCTCGAAAACCGGTATATGCATCCGCATATCGCGGGTTCGAATCCCGCCCTCTTCGCCAAATATCGTCTGTTGTTGCCCTGTCGCCGGTCAACAGCAGCAGTTGCGAAGCCGGCTTTAACCACCCGGCGAATATGGATGTGGAGAGGTGCCAGAGCGGCTTAATGGGCACGCCTGGAAAGCGTGTGTGGGTGCAAGCTCACCGCAGGTTCGAATCCTGTCCTCTCCGCCATTTTCTCTTTTTTAGAATCCCTGTCTGTTTTTTTCTC
>CAYLWG010000222.1:0-4643 GCA_964387235.1 uncultured Dehalococcoidales bacterium | reverse complement strand
CAAAAGGACGGCTCGAAAATGGTATGCCGTTCACAATTGAACCCGGTATCTACATCCCCGGATGGGGCGGTGTGCGTATCGAAGATGTCGTGGTTCTTGAGAACGGCAAGGCCCGCGTGATGAGTCATGCCGCTAAAATGAACTTCTAGTTTCTTCGGCTGTGCGCATTGATAGCCTTGCGGTGGTTAACGCCAGCTAAAAAAGCAGCCGATTCCGAATCCTGAGCCTGAGAGCAAACAGACACTACGATGACAATTTCTTCCAGCGAAATTCGCCGAAACATGACCATCATCCTGGACAACGAGGTCTATCAGATTCTTGACTGGCAGCACCGGCAGGCGCCCAAAGCCCCGCCGACTCTCACGCTGAAGGTTCGCCAGGTCAAAACAGGCAATGTTTATGAGCGGAAGCTGCCGGGGAACCAGAAGTTGACCCGCGCCGAGACCGAGACCCCGACGGTGCAGTATCTGTATCCCGATGGCGATATGCATAATTTCATGGACACCGAGACCTTCGAGCAGTTCGCCATGACCGAGGATGTTCTGGGTGATGCCCTGAAATACATCTCAGAGGGCGATACGATCGAGGTTATGATGCACAAGGGCATGCCGCTCTCTGTTGTGGTGCCATCGTCGGTTGTTCTTGAGATCGGACAGACCGAGGTGGGTTTGCGGGGCGATACGCAGAGCGGTGCGACCAAGCCGGCGACGACCACGACGGGGCTGGTATTGCAGGTTCCGTTGTTCATCGGGGTCGGCGACCGGATCACAGTTAACTCTACGTCCGGGGAGTACACAGGCCGCGCAGATTAGTTGTAGCTGCCGCCGACCAGCCACAGAATCCCGTCACATGCCCCTCGTGGGACACGGCGTATCGGACACAAGCAGGCAGTCGAACATGATCGGCTGTGAAATAATGCGTCAATGACCAGTCCTGAAGATGCCGTGACGCAACAGACCGCCTACACCGTTAGCGCGGTCGCCGAGTACCTGAAAGCAAGCCTGGAATCGGACCCACGGCTGGCCGACTTGATGGTGGTCGGTGAAGTTTCCGGATACCGTAACCCGTCTTCTGGTCACCACTACTTTGCGTTGCGCGACGAAAAATCTGTGATTCGTTGCGTGATGTTTCGTTCCGGCCGGGGAGGCCAGTTCCTCGCAGACGGATCGCAGGTGATTTGCCGTGGGCGAATCTCGCTCTACACTGCCCGCGGCGACCTGCAGTACTACGTCGAACAGGTTGAGCCAGACGGGGTCGGCGCTCTCCAAAAAGCGTTCGAAGAGATGCGCAAACGACTCGAATCTGAAGGTCTTTTCGAACCCGGTCGCAAACGTCCACTGCCGTATTTACCCGCCCGGATCGCGGTCATCACATCGCCTACCGGAGCGGTTATACAGGACATTCTTAACGTGCTCACGCGCCGGTACCCGCTGGCCGAAATAATTTTGATTCCCACATCGGTCCAGGGCGAAAGAGCGGTATCCGAAATCGTCCAGGCGTTCCGCGCCCTGAACTCGCTCGACGATATCGATGTCGCTATCGTGGCGAGGGGCGGTGGATCGCTGGAAGACCTCTGGTCGTTCAACGAAGAAGAAGTCGCCAGAGCCATATTTGCCAGCAACGTCCCGGTGATTAGCGCAATAGGACACGAAACAGATACGACGATCGCTGATCTTGTAGCCGACGTGCGTGCGCCAACTCCTTCTGCGGCGGCTGAAATTGTTGCACCTGCCGTTGCCGAGCTTGCCGGAGATGTCGCGGGCTACGCGACCCGGATCGACGAAATCATCGGCAGGAGGGTTCGCGACAGCCGGTCACAGTTCGAGTTGGCTGTCGACCGGATGAACCTGAGGATTCCCGACACCACACTGCCGAGACAGCGGATCGATGACTTGCTGACCAGGGCGCGGCTGGCAGGACAGAGGCTGGTGGAGTCGTCGAAGCTGCGTCTTGCGACGGTCGAGGCTTCTTTGAGCGCTCTTGGCCCTGCAAAAATTTTGTGCCGTGGCTACACGATCACCCGGCTGGCCGATGGGAGTGCAGCGGTTAGCGCTTCGCAGTTCACCACAGGCGACAGGATGGCAGTTACGTTCGCCGATGGCACTGTCGATGCGACAGTTGATGCCGCTGATGTTCACAATGCCGCTGGCGAGGGCGAACAGGCCGGAGATGTCCCCGATGATCGGTCGCCGGTTGACTGATTTAGGGCCGAACAGTGAATGATGAAGCCAGCAAATCCGGAGAATTACCGACGCTGTCGGTTCAGGATTACAGGGCAGTAGATACAATTAGCGTCCGCTCGGTAACCCCATGATGGACGCCGCGGAAACACCAGAATTGACATGGTTGAAACAAACGAAAAACAGGGTGCGAAACCTCCAGCAAAATCGTTCGAGAACGCCTTCGCTAGCCTCGAGGACGTAGTGCGCAGACTTGAGACCGGTGGGCTTTCGCTGGACGAAGCCACGAAGCTTTTCGAATCGGGAATGAAGCTTGCGACGAAGTGCAACGAAATCCTTTCGTCGGCCGAATTGAAAATCACACGGCTGCAGGCCAATTTCGCAGAACAGATGAACCTCGTGCCGGGTGACGACGCTTCGGAAGACGAGGATGCGTAACCTGTGTCGGCCACTGGATATGCGGCTGGTCTCTCGGAGGCTTTTGGGAACACAGGACAGCCATTGAAGATCGGATGGTTTTCGACCGGTCGCGGTGAGGGTTCTTACGGTCTTCTGAAATCCGCGCTGGATGCCATAGATTCCGGTGACCTGCCGGCAGAATTTTCCTTTGTGTTTGTAAACCGGGCCAGGGGCCAGACGAAGCTTACCGACCGCTTTCTCGATTTAGTTGAATCAAAAGATATTCCGCTCGTAACGCTTTCGTCACGCGATTTCAGGCGTTCGCATAGCAACAGGCCGTGGCCGGAGTTGCGCGAGGATTTCGATCGGGCCGCTATCGACCTGTTGCGCCCGTACAAGGCCGATATCGCTGTTCAGGCGGGTTACATGCTGATCGCCCCTCTGCTCTGCTCTGAGTACCTGACGCTGAACATCCACCCTGCCCTGCCCGGCGGGACTATTGGAATGTGGCAGCAGGCGGTTTGGGACGTGATCGCCGGGAGCCTGAATGAGACAGGGGCGATGATTCACGTGTCGACCGAGGATGTTGATGAAGGCCCTGTACTGGCTACCGCGAAATTCTCGGTGCGGGGTGAAGGTTTTGATTCGCTCTGGGTCGAGATTGCTGGCGCCGACGTAGATGCTTTGAGGAAAGAACCCGGCGAAGAATTGCCATTGTTCAAGGCGATACGCAACGCAGGTGTACTGAGGGAACGGCCATTGCTGATGGAGACCCTTAAGGCCGTGGCCGCAGGACGCATCGACCCGAGCGGAACCGGGGAAGTTGTCGATCTCACTGCTCTGGTGGAGCGAGCGGCCAGCAGTAGCTAACGCTGCCGTGCTTCTCGTGTAGCCTGAACCGCCTCCGCGGTTGCCTGGGATTCCTCGCTGGTGAGTTTATTATCGACACCGCGAATTGCGGTTACTGCGAAAAGAATAAGCAGCAAGACGAAGATCGATACACCGCCCCACTTGACAAGTTTTTCGCGTAGCTCAGTCCACTTCCTCGGTGGTTGCTCGGGGCCACGAATCGGCGGTCGTTTGCCATGATCTTCTGGCAGTGAGATTCCCTGCGGCCCTGCGCCTCCGTAAGACAATGTGGGCTTCCCCTTTTCTAACTACGACACGGTCAGTTGACTCACTGATTGGCAAACATGGCGGCTGGTGGATCCGGCTGGACGCTCGTTTTATTAATGTGCTATCTGGATGCGGTCAGGCAATCGGTCTTTCGGCAACACCCACAGCTTCCCGTGGCAGGTACAGAAGTCATCGTTGGTCTCTTCCGGTAGAGAATAGCATCTGCACAAAAAGCCCCGGCCATGTGCCGGGGCTTTCTTTGATTATCTTTTGATACGGCTGGTGTTTTCTATGCCGCAGCCGTGTGCTTGTTTTCTGGCAGTTCACTGTCGATTCGGTTGCCCTTTTCGTCAAGAAGCTTCGGCCAGACGTTATTGATGACGGTGTCTTCCACGATGATGCACTTGGCGACGCCTTCCATTGAAGGCAATTCGTACATAACGTCGACGAGCATCTCCTCGACAATAGCTCGCAGGCCACGGGCACCCGCCTTGCGTTCCCGAGAAAGCCTGGCAATCGCATCAAGTGCGGCCTCGTCGAATTCGAGTTCCACGCCGTCCATCTTGAACAGAGCTTCGTACTGGCGGATTAGTGCGTTTTTCGGTTCGGTTAGGACCTGGATCAGTTCCTCGTGGTTGAGGTCTGCAAGGCCAACGACCAGGGGCACTCGGCCAATGAATTCCGGTATGAACCCGAAGTGAAGCAGGTCGCCCGGCTCGACAGCGGTGTAGTCGGCGATTTTTTCTTCGCCGTTCTTGCCCAGAGACTTGAAGCCAATGGACGTTGCGTCTTTGGTCTGGCGAGCTTTGATGATTTCTTCGAGACCATCGAACGCACCGCCAAGGATGAAAAGAATATTCGACGTGTCGATCTGCAGAAATTCCTGGTGGGGGTGCTTGCGACCACCCTGCGGCGGAACGTTTACGACTGCGCCTTCAAGAATTTTCA
>CAYLWG010000221.1:0-4743 GCA_964387235.1 uncultured Dehalococcoidales bacterium | reverse complement strand
TCAATGCGAGGAGTTCGCATATCACCCGGCCGAGATGACTGCTTGATTGCGCCTTTCCAGATGGCTATAAGCTGTTCCGATTCGACTTCTTCCTGTGTGTAGCCGTGATGTTGAAGGGCGTGTTCCTGCAGGGCAGCAAGCAGCGCTGCCAGCGAATCACCGGAGACTGCGGAACCACAGTCGTAGCCCATGTCAATTCAAGCAATTCTTATCAGCAAGACGGTATCCCTAAAATTTGCTCACGATCAGCAGGCGACTGAAAGGAGGCTTTTGCGGAACGATACTACTTTTTCGCGAAAAATTCCGAATATGTATTTATTGGATTTCGAGTCACCAACATTGCCGCACGACCGGGCAGGGTGCGCCATCAGTTTCTGCTGTAACTAATTCATGAAAAATATCTGGACCAATCGGAACGGGATCGTGATAGTGCAGTCGACCCCTGTAAATTTTTATCAGAATCGTAGGACAACGCCGTGAGCACAAAGGGCGAAAATATCTTCGACTCGTCGGCGGGCTACTACACCGAGTTCAGAAAACCTTACCCGCAGCGGGTGCTCGACCTGATCCATGACGCGTTCCGACCTGACGGGCAGGGCCACCTGCTGGATGTCGGTTGCGGGACGGGCCAGATCGCCCTGCCGTTGAGTAAGTGGTTCCGACGCGTGATAGGGGTCGATCTGTCCGAAGAAATGGTCGGTCATGCCCGCCAGAACGCCATCGACCAGCAGATCGACAACGCCATATTCCAGATTCTGGCCGGAGAAGATATTTCTTCACTTGCGGGCGAATTCACGCTCGTAACCTACGGGAGCGCGCTCCACTGGATGGACATCCCGAAAACGCTTGCTGCGAGCCATTCGGTACTCGCGCCCAGTGGTGGCGTTGCCATTCTGGGCATGCGCAGCATCTGGGGCGGGAAGTCGGACTGGGAGCAGGCGGTTGTCAGGGTCGTCCAGCGCTGGATGGGGCAGGACCGGCGGGCTGGCACGGGCATATTTGGCACGTCAATTCAGGCGGATATTCGATTTGAGGATGCACTGAACGAAGCTGGATTCGACGTTTTCGATACCGGTGCCGTCGGGACGCAATACACGGTCGATCTGGAATTTATTCTGGGCCATCTGTATACGACGTCGTACTGCAACCGCGACGTACTTGGCGACCGTGTTGGCGAATTCGAAGAGGATTTGAGTCGAGAACTGCGGCAATTAGACGTTGGCAAGAGTGACGGGACGTTCATCTGGTCACCGGGAGTGAGCTATATTTTCGCCCGGAAACGAGATGACCTTTCCGCGCCAAAGTCACACCAGTCAGTTCACTCGACATCGCAAACCGACCCCTAAAAAAGTCCGTTTGACATCAAGTAGACTTGAGGTCGTACGGTTGTTATATGAAAAATATACAGACACCAGTTGCATGCACTATTTCGGCCACAGACGCGGCTATTCAGGGCGCTGAATGGTCTGATCTCGGAGGCCAGCTTCTTTCCACGGAAAAACTTACTGATGGAGTGGTAATGACATTTCCCACCGACATTGCTGAGAGCGTCATGAACCTTGCCGCAAAGGAGGCCGAATGCTGCGGGTTCCTATCGATCACAGTCGATGTTGTCGGGCAAGAAGTCCGGCTCAAAGTCACCTCCGACGACCCCAGCCATTTGCCGATGATCGCGGGCATGGCAGAAATGATTGCTAAACAATGACCACGACTGAACTACTGGCTATCGGCGAGATCGCCAGAACTACAGGAATCGCCGTTTCAGCTGTCCGCTATTACGACGAGATCGGTGTTATATCGGCCATTACACGGGTCGGCGGAAAACGCCGTTTTGGCCCTGAAACCATAGGCCGGGTGAGCTTCATTTTGCGGGCGCAGGAAGCCGGTTTCTCTCTCGACGATATCCGGACCATTCTCGACGATACCGCTGGCGGCTGGCGTGATCTCGTAGAAAGCAAACTGATTGAACTGACCGAACGCCGGGACAGGCTCGACACGATGATCGCCATGGTTTCCGAGATCCGTGATTGCGGATGCGAAGCCGTCGCATCATGCCCGTTGGTGGTCACGAATTGATTGCCAAAACAAACTTGAGAAAAGACCAGTCACACTCCGGCTATGGCAACGTCTCAAGCTCTCAACCGGCGGGCCGTAATTCCATTGGCACGGATAAATGGAAATGGTGGACGGGAATTATCGCACTCGTCTGCGGGGCCGAACTCGTCGTGATAGCAGTAATTGGCGGAGCCGGAATAGGGGCTTTTTTTGGCCTCAACGGAGCGTTTGTCGCAGCATTCGCCGCGGCTACGCTCGCCTTCACATTTCGCTCGTGGCGCGCAGCCCGGCGACGCTCCGTTCGCATTAAACCTGGGAGTTATTAGGCCTTGCTCAGTTGCTGCGCTGCGTCCTGCACCGACCGGATAATCTTGTCGTAACCCGTGCATCTGCACAGGTTTCCGGCCAGCTTCAGGCGAATCTCGGCCTCGGTAGGGTTCGGGTTTTCGTCAAGCAGGGCAGTGGCGGCGATCATGATCCCCGGCGTGCAGAAACCGCACTGGAGTCCTGAATTATCGACAAAGGCATCCTGCACCGGCGTCAGGTGGCCGTGATCGGCAAGCCCCTCGACAGTAGTCACTTCCCGGTCATCGATTTCGGGCGCCAGCACGAGGCATGAGCAAGCGGTCTTGCCGTCGATCATCACCGTGCATGCACCGCAGTTGCCGTTTGAGCAGCCTTCCTTGGTGCCGGTGAGCCGCAGTTGGTCGCGCAGGGTTTCGAGCAACGTCCAGGTCGAGTCAACGAGGATTTCGTGCTTAACGCCGTTCACGGTTGTCGTAATTTGTTTTTTGCTCATGTTTGGGAAGAAGTCGGTTGATCTGCTGATCTGATTCAGCACTCATGCGTTCGGGTGTAAGTAATGTTGTTTTTCTGGACTTGATTCAGAACCTCCCTCGGATGCGGAGCGAACCGAGGTGCCATTCAAACGGCGACGAGGCTTTCTTCATATGAATTGTTGTCGCTCGCCGGAGAGATTCTGAATCAAGTTCAGAACGACAATGGTTTCGTTTCCTCGAAAAACAAAACATGTTTCGTTCATCTCAACAGAGCCATTGTCAGCCTTTGATTAGCGAGTGTCCTTGCTATGAAAAAATCTTTATTCAAAAAATAACGCCCGCTACCCGAGTCGTTCCAGGCAAATGTTCAGTGTGCGTTTGGTCAGTACTTTGACCAGTTCTTTCCGGTACTCGGCCGAACCGCGGACATCGGTTATCGGCACCGCAGCCCCGACAGCCAGTTCGGCAGCCCTGTAGATCGCCGCCGCATCGATGACCGAGCCTTCGAGCGAATCCTCGGCGGCATAGGCCCGTATCGGTGTCGGTGCGACAGAGGCCAAAGCTATTCGAGCTTTTTTTACCACCCCTGATGCCGGGTCGATTTCGATAAGCGAACCGACCCCCGCGACCGCGATGTCCATCTCGTTTCGAGGGATAAACCGCAGGTACGCCGAAGCAGTATTTGCCGGTGTCGCTGGTAGTACCAGTTCTTTCAGAATCTCGCCCTTCTGGAGAACGGTCTGGCCGGGGCCAGCAAAGAAGTCGATCAACGGGATTTCACGTTCGCCGGAAGAACTTGCCGTGTGTGCAATCGCCTCATGGACGAGCAACGCCGGAATCGTGTCGGCTGATGGCGAGGCGTTACAGACGTTGCCGCCGACGCTCGCCCGGTTCTGGATATGAATAGAGCCAACTAACTCGGTAGATTCGGAAACCGCAGAGTAGCCGCCGTGTTCTGCTGTGAACTTATGCACTTCGGTGCACGAAACCGCCGAGCCGATGCGCAGGCCGGTGCCGTTCATGCTGATTTCAAGCAACTCGGGAATTCGCTTCAGATCGACAACAAGGTCGGCATTTCGCCGGTTGCTCTTGAGCTGGTCGATAATGTCGGTCCCACCCGCCAGCGGGCGTGCCTCGCCGGGGCGGGCCAGTAACTCCAACGCCTCTGACAGTGTTGTCGGAGCCTCGTAATCAAAATTCGGCATACGTTCGTGCGTCTCCAGTTTTCAAATTCGCTCCGATCAATCAGACCAACCCGGCGAGATTATACGTTCCTATCCAACCCTGTACGGTGCCAGCGTGTCCCACTTGGGAATTAGGCCCAGACCTGGCAGATCGGGGGCGTAAACATACCCGTCCTTGATCGTTAGTTCGTGTTCCCACACCTTGCCGTACATCGGGTTCACTGAATCACGGTAATACTCGAGAATCAGCCCGTTCGGAATCGCAGCCACCAGGTGAATGTGAACCTCCTGCGCACCATGCGGCGAAATATCGAGATCGTTCGCCTGTGCCAGTGCCGCAACCTTCATAAATTCGGTAATCCCGCCAAGAATTAAGGCATCGGGCTGCAAAATATCGACCGCTCGGGCGTTAATCATGTCTCGAAAACCGTACTTGGTGTACTCGTTCTCGCCAGCCGCTATCGGGACTGAAGTGGCCCGGGTGATTTCGGCCTGCCCAAGGTAATCGTCCGGCTCAACCGGCTCCTCGAACCAGAACAAGTCGTACTTTTCGGCCTTACGCGCAAACTCGATCGCCTGGTAGTGACGATAAGCATTGTTGGCATCAACCATCAGCCGAACATCGGGCCCAATCGCATCGCGACACACGCGCACCCGCTCGATATTTTTTTTTATTGATACGGCTACGACCGTGATCTTCACCGCGCGCACGCCCAGCTTAACGT
>CAYLWG010000220.1:0-4819 GCA_964387235.1 uncultured Dehalococcoidales bacterium | reverse complement strand
ATAATTACTGAGACGAATCCTGTATTTAGGTCGATCTGTTTTCGGGACGTACGCTGAGTTCTGACAGAACCGATGTTTTATACCGTCGGTAGTCTTTCGGGTGCAGCCTGAAGTCGTGTGGGTGCAGCGGACCGAAGGGTACGCGTGGCCGTTTTAGTGATGTCTGAAGATCATCGCAACGTTATCACTGTTGCGAGACGTTTCTCCGTGCCTCGAGTGGTATACAAATCCGTGGGGATTTTGAACACTGCTGACGATTGCCGAATTGACCAGCTCCCAGTTCCAGTTGGAGAAACATGACTGCAAGCGCCGATGGATTCAAATTGATCAGGTCCGGTTCGCTCTTCGACGGCACCGGTAGTCCGGTAGTTGAGCAAGCCGCCATCTTGATCGAAGGCGACATTATCAGGGCCGTGGGGCCGGAAAACGAAGTTCGCCCGCCCGATGGAGCGAATGTACGCGAGTTCAATTATCCCGGCCAGACCGTACTACCCGGACTGGTCGATTGCCACGTTCACCTCATCGGATTTGGCGACGGTCGGTCTGGAGACGAACTTGCCCTATTGCCCGACGAACTACTGACCCTTCAGGCGGCTCGTAACGCCAGAGTCCATCTTGAATCCGGCGTTACGACGGTACGTGACTGCGGTGCCAAAAATCGAACGACCCTAATACTGCGAGAAGCTGTAAAACTCGGCATCACTGTCGGACCCAGAATGGTGCTGGCAGGGCGGCCCTTGGCCATCATTGGCGGCCATCTCAGCTACTTCGGCGTACAGGCTACCGGCGTCGACGAGTGTCGGGCCGCCGTTCGCCAGCTTATTAAGGAGGAAGTCGACTTTATAAAGATCACTGCAACTGGCGGGAGCACAAGGACGTCATTCCCGTTTCTGCCTTCGTTCAATGTTGAGGAACTGACAGCCATATGCGATGAAGCGCATGCGTTCGGCAAACATACTGCCGCACACTGCACATCGTCGCAGGGTATCGCTAACGCAGTTGACGCTGGCGTAGACACGATCATCCATGCAATCTTCAAAGAACCTGATGGTCGAAGAGTGTTCAAACCCGAGATTGCCGAACGCATTGCAGAGCGCGGTATATATGTAAACCCCACTCTAATGGCTGCGGGGTTCGGCGCAGGGGGGCAGATCGAACTGCTGGAGGAGAAGAAGGCATCGGGCGGCCTTGCGCCTGACGAGCAAGTCTCTCTGGATCAGATGTACCGCGCGAGAGACGAGGGAATTGCCGAATATGCTGCGATGAGAGAGGCTGGGATCACGATGGTGAGCGGATCCGATTCTGCCTGGAGTCACTTCAAGATGGGCCGATTTCAGGCCGAACTGGAAGCCAATGTCAGTTCTGGAATGACAGCAGCGGAGGCCATAGTGTCTGGAACAAGCGATGCAGCCAAATCGAGTTGGGTCGATGACCAGGTCGGCAGCCTTCAAGTGGGCAAGAAGGCCGATATTCTCGTGGTGGACAGAAATCCGATATCAGACATCAGGGCGCTTTCTAACGTGGTAGATGTGTTTCAGAATGGCGATCTTGTCGAACGTCACAATTTCGCTTAGAACTGTGCGGCCGGGCCGGCTTCCGACCGGCGGGCACCCGGGACAACTCCCTCGGACATCACCTGGTTCACTGCAACCTGCACCGGATAAAAGGCCCGTATTCCGGGATAATTGCCTTCATCAAGATTTCGCATCTTACGGAAGGTCAGATTTCCGGATCGCGTGTCAGCGACCGCATCCGCAACAAAAGTTGGATGTGGAGATTCTCACCGCACTTGCGGACTGAACGGGGTTCCATGCGACCGTTGCGATGTTTCCTGATCCGACGAACAACTCCAGTCGCTCGACTACTACTGAGCGTCCTGAGGTAGAGACCTCGCGGTTGTGTGAACAACACACGCCAAAATGCTATAGACTCCCGCCGAGATTGCCACACCACGTAACCAACAGGAACGATTCAGATGCGTTTTGCTTTCATTGACGATTTCATACCGGCGGTAGTTGCGGGCGACAGGGTTATCGAGGTCGCCGATCTGCTCGAATCCATCCCACGGCTTCGTCCGCAGGATGTACTGACGGGACTCGTCACCCGTTTCGACGAATTCCGTGGCTCGCTCGAGGCAGCAGCGCGGGAGCGGGAAGGTAGGCCGATGGATTCAGTCCGGTTCAGGCAACCAGTCCCGCAGCCCGGAAAAATGGTGTGCATGGCCGGCAATTACATGGAGTCGGGCACAATTCCCGAGGCGCTGGATGTCGACGCATTCTTGAAAGCACCTTCCTCAGTCATTGGCAGCGGCGATACAGTCGTACTACCCGATGCCCCCGCCAAGGTGTTCCACCACGAGGCAGAGTTGGGAGTGGTGATTGGCAAGACGGCCAGCAAGGTCAAGGCGGCCGATGCCCTCGATCATGTCTTCGGGTATCTGAACTTTATGGATGTATCTGCGCGCGGGATAAACCCGAACGGCAACAACAGCTTCTGGTGGCAGAAGTCGTGGGACACTTTCGGCCCCATCGGTCCCTGGATTGTGACAGTAGACGATATTCCGGACCCACAGAAGTTAGATATAAAACTCTGGAGCGACGGCGAACTCAGGCATGACTTCGACACTTCGGACATGGCACGGCCGATATCTGAGGTGATCGAGTGGGTCTCAAACGAAGTGACGTTGTTCCCCGGTGACATCATTGCGACCGGCACTAACCACCGCGGCCTAGGCCCAATGCAAGACGGCGAGACTGTCGAGCTTGAAATCACTGGTCTGGGGCGCCTGTCGGTCAAAGTCAGAGATGACCTGAAACGCACATGGGTCCGTGAGACTGTCGCCGAACAGGAAGAGCGAGAAGGCACGTCTCACTGATCGCGGCAGTAATGGTGTTGACCGAGAGCTGAGAAGTCAGTTGATGCGCTGAACGAGATTGATTGGGGAAACTTCGAGGTTACTTTTTAACCGGGAAATTTTCAGGTCGATGATCAAGATTGGGGAGCGCCAGCACGGTACGCGTCCAATCCATGGCCCATGAAAGTGTATTTGCAGAACATGTGTCCACGGGAAAACTTAGAGCGAAAAATCGGGACGTGAACCGATGGTTCGGTCAAGTTTGACCCCGTGCCCTCTCAGGAACCCCAGTGATATCGATTTCGCTCCGATCATGGATGCCCCCAACGTCGTTTATTACGCGGCATATTAGGCCATCCACGAAAAGGTTACCGATGGAATCGGGGTCGTAAACCACGTCTGCAAATTCGCGAACTACCTGAGGTTGGTCGGTGATTTCGAATAATCGGCGATGCTGGCCCGAAGTGCAAGGTTCAGTCCTATGACCGGTGATTCTTCATGAGGTCAGGTTCGTGTCACCTCACCCCCAAATGTTGCGAATTCCGGTGGGTATCGCACATATTTTCTGCTGTACGGGGCTGTGTTGTGCGGCCAACTAACTTAATTCGCCATGATGCTTCTATTGACTGAGCCAATGCCGAGTGTTAGTTTCACGCCCGGCCTGACAAACAGTGTATTCGGTGTGCGTGGCTAAATCCGAGTCGAAATTCAATCATGAATGGGATTGAAAAACGGCAGTTTGCCAAGGGGATTTTTCGGTGCCCGGCCGGTTCAATACTGTCGGAAAGGTTATTCATCTCAAAAGAGGAACACAATGATTAGCAGACATCTGAAGAAATTGCTGATGCTGGGTGCTGTCGCAACCCTGGCAGTCGTGGTCGCCTGCGGTGGCGACGATGCCGCGCCGACCTCGGCACCGGCCGCAGCGCCGACTACGAGTGCGCCCGCACCAACCGCAGCACCGGCCGCAACGATTGTGCCGACGCCAACCGTCAAGGCAGCACCAACGGCTATAAAGGTGGCGACCGTCGCCCCGAAGGCCACTGGCCCAAGTGGCAAGCTCACGCTGGCATTGCCATCCGTGGGTGCCCCGATCTTTGTAAATGGGCTGGCCCCTTTCCCCCGAGGTCTGTTCAGATCTGAATGGGGTATATGTGAAAGCCTTGCGGGGGTCGATGTCGACGATGCGACCAAGGTCGTATCCCAACTGGCGGAATCCTGGGTGATTGCCCCCGATCAGAGCAAGATGACCTTCACATTGCGCCAGGGCGTCCAGTTCCACAAGGGCAATGGTGAGATGACGGCTGAGGACGTAGCGTTCAGCTACAACAACGCCGGCGCCGACAACCCCGAGAGTACCGCTGGCGGTGGTGCTTCCTTGCTCGCGACATGGGACGCCTGGTACGCAGAAGACAGGTACACCGTAGTAGCACCGTTCGACACGCCTGAGCCGCTTCCGACAAGGTGGGGTTGGATTACAGGTGGCGTCAGCTCTGCTCACTGCATTCTGAGTAAAACCGTCTACGACAATGTCGGTGAAGAAGCCGCTGTTACGACGCTAGTAGCGACCGGTCCGTGGGACCCACAGGCCTGGGAAGCTGGTGTCGAACTGAAGGCCAACGCGGTAGTGGACCACTGGCGGATCACCCCTGGATTCGCCCAGTTGCACATGCTTGAGGTGCCGGAAGAACAGACCCGTGTTGCGATGATCCGCACAGGGCAGGCCGACATCGTTGAAGCCGCTCTAAAAAGCGTCAAGTCGCTGGTGGATGAAGGCTTCGAGGCCAACGCCACGTTACGGAACTTCTACCACGCAGCCGTGTTTATGGGTGGAAACTTCTGGTACGACCCTGAAGTACACACTTTCGAAGGCGAAGCGGTCAACACACGGATCGGCTTTAAGCCCGACAATGAACACCCTTGGATCGGCGACCCGACTGACCCGGTGCGACACGAGCGCGCAAG
>CAYLWG010000219.1:3709-4865 GCA_964387235.1 uncultured Dehalococcoidales bacterium | reverse complement strand
TTAGCTCCGGGCGTCGTCGAACGACTTGGTCGCGTATGCGGCTCCGCGGGGCACGCCAGGGCCTGTAGATGTGCGAAATAGCGTTTTCCGGGCACGCTAGGGCATGGGTGCAGGCGGTGTTAACAGGCTCTGGCGTGCCCCGCGGAGCTCGCGCTAGTGCCCAAGTTCTACGCCCGGCACTAAACGCCCGGCGACTAACGCCAGCCACTTAAATATGACAGGGCCGGCCACGACAGCGAAATTACTTATCGTGACCAGCCCTATCAAGACGGATGAGGAGACCGTTCGGCCCGAAGGCCTACAAATCTTCTCCTCGACGCTCCTCCATCAGCAATTAGCTCTCGCATCACCTGACCCTGTGGCCGAATAGTCGAACCGATTGCGTCTCTGCCCTGCGTCTGCACTCTATGAAAACAGGCCCATGTAAAGCCCGGGTCGGACGCTTGTAGGAATTTTCTTTGAAAACCAATAACAAACGTTTCGAACATGTTTTCGGCTTTCGACCCTGATTGGCAACATAACGAATTGCGCAACAGTGCTGTTTGGAGTTAGGCTATAAGAGATATGAATCTTTACCTTTTGCGTGCCCTCCGTGGCACAAAGTGCCCCTGTTGCTGTATCACCACCGAGGAGACGGCTTTTTAGGCACGCGCATTAGACGACCCTGACCGCCGCCCCTCGCATCTGCATGTGAGGGGTTTTTATTTGGCAATTTCTGGATCAGAACAAAACTTTCAAGAATGACAACAATTTCAAAACAAAAAGATTCTTTCTTCAGCTTCCCCCATCCCATCAACGCCAGCGTTACACGTTCGGTCGCCGCGGGTGTAGTGATAATGGCGGTTGCGACTATCCTGCTCGATCAACCGCTGATCACGCTGGTACTGGCTTACGGTTTCATCGCACGAGTAGTCGCAGGACCACGGCTCAGCCCTCTGGCACTGCTCGTAACGAAGGTGATCGTTCCAAAGTTCGGCCTGCCCTACCGGCCTGTCGCGGGGCCTCCGAAGCGGTTCGCAGCTACGATCGGTGCCGTTTTCAGTGTGACGGCGGCAGTGCTGGCACTCGGGTTCGGACTGAACGGAGCGGCCTACATCGTGCTCGCAGGACTGATCGGTGCGGCCGGAATCGAGAGCATCTTCGGCTACTGCATAGG
>CAYLWG010000219.1:0-3699 GCA_964387235.1 uncultured Dehalococcoidales bacterium | reverse complement strand
AGTATTCGGCTTTCTCATGCACTGGGGCATCATTCCCGAAAGCGTCTGCGAAGATTGCTCCAACTTTGAGAGCCGCGTAAAACGCATGGCGGCTCGCGGTCTTCGGCCCGACGGCACTCCGCTTACACAATAGGGCTTACCTGATCCTCCAGCCAGGAGGGAAGGGAGCTAAGAACCCTGCTTGAACTTGTCGAGCACCGTAACAAGGGCAGCGCTCGCGGGGACCGGAATTTTGGCCTCGCCAGCTAAGTTCACTACGGCCCCGAGCAATTCATCCAGTTCAAGTGGCTTTCCAACAGATAGATCATGCTGGAGCGACGACTGAAACTCGTCGGCCTCGGCCTTTGCGCCCTCCAGTTTCGCCTCAACGCATCTTGGCGGGAACTTCACACCCTGCGACTGCCCCACAGCGACAATTTCTTCCATCAACATCCGAATCGTCGCTTCACCGTGAGGGCTGGCGAAAATTTCGGTAAGTGATGCACGCGAAGCGGTCATAAGTGTGCCGATCGCCCCTACGGACACCAGCTTGCTCCAGAGGCTATCGACGATGTTGCTACTTACTTCAACTTGAATCCCCGGCTTGTCGAAAAGATCGCGAATGGCTTTTGTGCGGGCCGTAGACGAACCATCTCTCTCGCCAAATTCGATTCTTGCTATCGAGCCACTCTGGTGGATATGGCCCGGGCTTGCGATGCTGGAATCTATATAGGTGGCACCCTGTAATACGTGATCCCAGCCGTAGTAGCCCGCTATCGCCGAGCCGCTGGCAATACCGTTCTGGATGGTGAGGATGCTTGTATCGTCCCCAATCATCCCCTTAATGGCGGGAAGCGCTTCGGTATTGGAATAGAGCTTCGTGCAGTGAAGGATCAGGTCAACAACGCCAACCGTCGACGGGTCGTCGGTCACGTCGATTTTTACATTGAAGCCACCCCAGTGACTGTCTACCTGAAGACCGTCTTGCGAAATGGCCCTGCCGTGTTCTCCACGGGCGATCAGAACAACATCTCCGCCATGATGCGCAAGCACACCGCCGAAGTAACCACCAACTGCTCCCGCACCCATTATCGCTACTCGCATTACCGGTACCCTGCCCGTTCTAATTCCTGTTGTAGTTTGATATTGACTCGAGATTTGATTTTGACACAGGAATCATCGCGCTACCGCGTGATTTTTGTGCCGCCAACACTACCCGAAAATCGAGCTGTCTAACTGCTGAAATCGCCCGAAAAACAACGTCGGTTCGGTTCGTTGCGATGTGAACACACCCGCCCTGCAAGATTATGCGCCGTGTGCGTTTTGTATCCACTGCTAGACTCGTTTATCGACCCGATATCAGGAACACGTTATTTGCCGCAATCCACATCCACATCCGCTCCAACTCTTATTCGATCAGGCGACCGGACAGCAGAAGAACAACGCCCGGTAAAGATCATCCCCGGCTACGTGCCCGATGCCGAAGGATCCGCCCTTATCGAAACCGGAAACACGCGGGTAATGTGCGCGGCCACCGTTGAACTTAGCGTGCCGCCGTGGATGCGCGGAAAGGGCACCGGGTGGGTCACAGCCGAATACTCGATGCTGCCCCGGTCGACGCCGGAACGAGTCCGCCGAGAGCGTAGCAAGGTTGGCGGCAGGACCCAGGAAATTCAGCGGCTGATAGGTCGCGCACTTCGTGCGGTGACCGACCTTCCGGCACTTGGCGAGATATCGATACTGCTCGACTGCGATGTACTTCGTGCAGATGGCGGAACTCGAACGGCCGCGATCACCGGGGCGTACGTTGCGCTTCACCAGGCCCTTGCGGGGCTTGTCGAAGAAGGCAGGATCAATGCAATACCGCTAAAGGATCAGATCGCAGCGATCAGTGTTGGCATCGTAGGCGGGGTGCCGCTTCTCGACCTCGATTACCACGAAGATTCATCGGCAGACGTGGATATGAACGTGGTGATGACGGGCGGCGGAAAGTTCGTAGAGCTACAGGGAACGGGTGAAGAAGCGACATTCGACCGCTCCCAACTCGATCAGATGCTCGTTCTCGCCGATTCGGGCATAAAAAATCTGCTGGCGGCACAGCGTGAGGCGATCGGCTAACACGGATGCCACAACGACCCATCTACATATCGGTGATCGGTGCGGGTAACGAGGCATCCGAATCGGCATTGCAACAGGCCGAAAAGGTTGGGCAACTGCTCGCCGAGTACGACGCCGTGGTCGTGTGTGGTGGCCTGAACGGCGTGATGGAAGCTGTTGCACGCGGTGCGAAACAGGCAGGGGGGCGTACCATCGGCATACTGCCCGGCGACGATCACGAGTCGGCCAACGAGTGGATAGACACACCGATTCCAACAGGGTTTGGTTATGCGAGAAACGCGGTTGTAGTGAAGACCGGGGATGCAGTGATCGCCATTGCCGGAGCTTTCGGTACTCTCTCTGAGATCGGTCATGCCGTTGCAGATAACAAGACCGTTATCGGCCTGAACACCTGGGAGTTAAGCCGTGACGGCACTCCTGACCCCGCAATCATCAGGGCCGAAAATCCGGAGTCGGCAGTGAAACTTGCGATTACGGCAGCGAAAAAAGCAAGGGGCTTTTAGATCGCTACCTGTTGAACCTATTTGAACATCGCTGCCTGATCCGGCAGCACGACCAATAAAACGCAGGTTAGTGAGACGAGAGAAAGAACATATGGCGAAAATCACTTCAGTTATCGGACACGAAATACTCGATTCCCGGGGCAACCCAACGGTCGGTGCCACTGTCGCGCTCGACGATGGCACGATGGCATCGGCCGCTGTGCCTTCCGGAGCCAGCACTGGAAGCCGAGAGGCCGTGGAACTTCGAGACGCCGACCCCAAACGCTACGGCGGGAAGGGAGTTCTCAAAGCAGTAGCCCACGTTAACGGCGAACTGGCAAACGCGGTCATCGGGCGGGATGTTACTGACCAGAGGGCTATAGACCAGGTGATGATCGATCTCGATGGCACGCCGAACAAGGGCCGGGTCGGCGCAAACGCCATCCTTTCGATTTCGCTGGCAGTACTGAGGGCAGGCGCTGTTAGTTCGGGAAAAGAACTGTTCCAGCACATCGCTGAACTCGCAGGCAACGATTCGCCCATCGAGTTACCAGTCCCGATGTTCAATGTCCTGAACGGCGGGGCGCACGCGATGGGCTCGACCGATTTCCAGGAGTTCATGCTGGTCCCGGTCGGCATCGACTCTTTCTCCGAGGCAGTACGCTGCGGGGCCGAAATGTACCAGTGGCTTCACAAAAAACTCCATGCCGACGGCCACGCAACGACGGTTGGCGATGAAGGCGGTTTCGCTCCGCAGGGTCTGACCAATCGCGGGGCGTTGGAGTATGCGGTGGCTGCTATCGAAGGCGCGGGCTACCGGCCCGGAGAAGACGTTTTCATCGCTCTCGACCCGGCATCGTCTGAGTTTTACTCGAACGGGGTTTATGACCTTTCGAGAGAGGGCCGCAAGCTGTCGAGCGAAGAGATGATCGACGAATACAGCACTCTGAGCAAAGACTTTCCGATCTACTCGATTGAAGACGGTCTGGCAGAGGACGACTGGGCAGGGTGGGAGCTACATACCGGGAAGGTCGGCAGTCGTGTCCAACTTGTCGGTGACGATCTGTATGTCACACAGGCCCGGTACGTTCAGCAGGGAATCGACCAGAAGGCTGGAAAT
>CAYLWG010000218.1:0-4891 GCA_964387235.1 uncultured Dehalococcoidales bacterium | reverse complement strand
GAGTGTGTGGACGGGCCAGAGTGCCGACAGGATAAATGATGCTACGCCGATTTCTTTTTATCGCCCTGACAGCGTTCTCTTTAATTGCGGTTGCCTGTGCGGGGAGTGACCCGGAGATTGGGCCAGCTGATTCATATGTTTCCCTGACTACAGCTCTTGAAGCCGCAGGAATGCAAGTCGACAATCAAGGCGAAAATAAATTCCTTTTCTCAGGATTGTTCTCCGTTTCTGGCATCGAGTTGCTTGCAAGCGGCGAACAACTTTTGGCTTTCGAATTCGCTACACCTGAAGAAGCTACCGAGCAGGCAGCACTTGTTTCCGACGATGGATACGGTATCGGGCTTAAGTACATCAACTGGATCGCGACCCCCCAATTCTTCAAAAACGGCAACATGATCGTTGTATACGACGGGTCGCAAACACTGGTCACCACCACGTTGATTGCCTCTATGGGCGAACAATTCGCCGGCGAAATTCTTGAGGGAGCGTAGCCCTTTACACCGGTAAAGCGTTACCCTTGGGCCGATTCCTACCGATGGAATCTCTCGTGACCTCCTGACGTTGAGGTCATCGCGACCGTGCCAGCCGTCCGACAGATTTACGATTGCTCAGGAACTCGTTTTTACACCTGCCCGGCTTTAGCGTCGACGACGAGGAAGACCTGTGGGCGGCTGGTGTGAACGACTGGCCCAGCGCCCTGGAATCTGATCGCGTCGACTCCAGACAGAAACAGGCGTTACGAAGTTCCATAACGGCTCTCGACAGGCGCGATTCTGGTTATTTTGAAAATAAGTATCGACCGGGTGAGCGGTGGCGACTACTCCCAGATTTTGCCAGGGAGACAGCGTTCCTCGATATCGAAACTACTGGCCTTGGCGGCGATTCGTACATCACCATGTGCGGCGTACTGGATTCCAACGGCTTCAAGGCATACGTTCGCAGCGAAAACCTCGACCAGCTCGCTGCTGATCTCGAACAATACAAACTGGTCGTAACTTTTAACGGAATTTCGTTCGATGTCCCGTGGCTCCGACGTGAACTCGGCCCGTTGCTGCAAAAGGCGGCACATGTCGACATGATGCACGTGTTGCGCAACGTCGGTTTCAGGGGCGGACTAAAAAAAATCGAGCGAGCAATTGGCCTGGATCGCGGCGACGACCTTTCGATGCTGTCGGGACGAGATGCAGTGGTGTTATGGAACATGGCCCAAGAAGGTGAACCACGCGCACTTGAAACGCTCATCAGATACAACGCAGAGGACGTAGCGTCGCTCCCGTTGCTCGCCGAGTATGCCTACGGTCAAAATTCACTTGGCACACCCATGGCGCTGCCCGGTTTCAAGTCGCCTGCCCACTTTGATACTTCTGCTCTGCCCTACGATGAGGCATTAGTACGCTATTTGTGCAGATGACGCCATGATTGGGTGCTAGACTGGCTTCCTTGTTTACTCGGGTCGCGCCCACGTGGGCGGCGTTGCTTTCACGGCCTCGATCCACGACTAACCGGCGCATATCCTTGCGTCACTGGCGAACTTCTTGTCGGCACTTCAGCACACTGAACACCCAATTCTCAGCAATACGGTCTTAATAGCCGCGTGGGGCGGCTGGCCTGATGCAGCCGAATCGGCAACTCGGTCTTTAAGGGAACTTGTACGTCAGCTTTCGGCCACTCAGTTTGCTTCGATTGACCCTGAGGATTTCTACGATTTCGCTGAACAGCGACCGGTGGTGTCGAGCAATTCCGATGGAACGCGCAAACTAACTTGGCCGAAGAACGAATTTTTCTACTGGAAAGCAGACGATGGTGGGCATGACCTGCTGATTTTCATTGGCGTTGAACCCAACCTCAAATGGAGAACTTACACCGATCTGATTCACCAGATAGCAAGTGAGAGCGATACAAGGTTGCTGGTTACAGTGGGAGCCCTGTTAGATTCTGTACCTCACACACGTTCGCCACGGGTCACTGGATCCTCTACAAGTGAATTTCTCGGTGAAGGTTTTGAGCACATCAGGTACGCAGCGCCCAACTACGAGGGGCCATCGGGTCTCACTTCGGTGCTGATTGAACGCATGGAGCGCGACGATGTGCCTGCCGCCAGTATCTGGGGGCACTCACCTCATTATCTCCAGGTAGCCCAGAATCCCACGCTAACTCACGCCATTCTTTCCGAGCTGCAGCAGTTCATTTCGGCACCGATCGATCTGAGCAAGATCGCCAAAGAATCGGAAGATTTTGACGAAAATCTGGTGAGAGCACTTTCCGATCAACGGGAAATCGAGGGGTATGTGAAACGGTTGGAGGAACGGTACGACTCGGAAGAGGAGTACCGACAAAATCCTGAACCAGCCGCGCTGGTCAAGGAGCTTGAAGACTTTTTACGACAGCAGCGGAACAACGATGACACGGCTGAAAACGGAGAAACCGACGATTGAGTAAAATTTCAGACCGACTAACAAGACTCGGCCAAGTTGAACGAACGGGATTTGGTTTTGGAGCACGCGCCAGCGGCACGAAAATACCCGTCATGCTGGTAGGAGTCAGGATCGATGATTCGGATGACGCCGATGGTTTAAACGCCGACTTGTTCATACTGGCCCCCGATTCAACTGGAGCAGCGCAGACCAGCGGTGTAAAAAATGCCGAATTGTGGGGTGTTGCAGTCTCTGGCGGCCCGGGTGAAAAGATCGACTCTGCGATTAAAGCCGGGGCCGATTTCATCGTTGTCGAAGACGAATCGGCTCCCGGAACGGCTCTAAACGATGACGAAATTGGGCGGGGTTTCGTGATTGGGAGCGAAGTTACCGATGATCGAGCAAGAGCCATCGATTCGAGTCCGTTCGATTTTCTCGTGATCGACGGAAGTGCAATCAGGTTGCCTCTCAATGTCGGCGCAACGCTGGATATTCAGGAGCAACTCGCACGCTATTCGCGGCACATATTTTTGAAAATTTCCGAACTGCCAGAGAAATCGGATCTGGAAATTATCCGTGACATGGGAATATCCGGTTTGCTATACGATTCCGCTCTGGCAAGGAAAGTAGACTTGACTGGCCTGCGGGAGACAATCGATAAATTAGAGCCGAAAAAACACAGGCCTTCAGACGGGGCGGTGTTGCCTCGCAGCAGTGATGCCGCTCAACCGCAGCAAGAAAAAGATGATTTCGACGAACCTGGTGAAGACGAAGACTGGGAATAGCAGTTTTGCAGGACAAAGACGCCAGATAATGGTTTCGAGCGTACAACCCTGAAACAACAAAAGGCAACGAACAGGAATACTCATGCCCAACTACACGATTATCGGACTCGGCCGCATAGGCACATCTCTCGGGATGGCGCTGAGAAGTCGGTTAAATGGGAAGTCACGCGTAATCGGCTACGATGCCGACAATAAAACCCAGACCATCGCTCGAAAAATGGGTGCTGTTGACGATGTTGAATGGAACCTCGATAAAGCCGTGGCCGATGCCGATCTTGTCATCGTAGCGACACCGGCCGGGGCGCTTTATGACGTTTTCGAAGCAATTGGTCCGAGCCTTAAGCAAGGTGCGGTTGTAACCGATACTTCGCCAGCGAAGCGCGCTGTCCTGAAATGGGCCGATGAACTCTTACCAGGCCATGCCAGTTTTGTGGGTGGCAACCCCCTGACCGGCGCATCGATAAACAAACAAAAGGATGCTTCTGGGCATATATTTCATAGTGCAAGATGGGCGGTTGTAGCTCCCCCCAAAGCCCCGCAGCACGCTATCCGTGCGGTGACGGATATGATCGAATTCGTAGGTGCCAAGCCAGTATTCATGGACGCCTTTGAACACGATTCATTCTCAGCGGCCACAACGGGGCTACCCGCGGTAGTAGCAGCGGCTGTAATGAACGCGGTGAGCAGTTCACCTTCATGGTCGGAAATAAGCCGCTTCGTCGGTGCAGATTTTGACCACGTAACGATGCCCGCATCGTCCGATCCGGCATCTGCGCAAAGCGCCGCGGCAACGAACTCCGACATGCTCGTTCACTGGCTCGATCAATTGATCGAGAGCTTTCAGGCGCTGCGAGAAGGCCTGATCGATGAAGAAGAGCGGTTTTCACATGAGGGTGCGGTGGCCGATTCATTTATTCAGGCCTGGGAACAGCGTGCACGCCTCGAAGTCGGAATTGCCGACCGACGACCTGTTACCGATGAGCGCTCCGCTATTCCAACGTCAGGTGAGAGCATGATGAGCCTGTTCTTCGGGAACCGAGTAGCGAAGGCGATGGGCGGTGGCAATGAAAAGAAAAAGGACGCGACGAAATACGACCGTCGCAGAATGCGCTAACGGGTTTCTAATGTCAGTAACGATCGCACGGCCGCGTACTCTGCGCGGAGAAATAATCGCTCCCGGGGATAAGTCAGTCTCTCATCGGGCGATCATGTTCAACGCACTGTCAAACACAGGAACAGCCCGTATAACCAACTTTTCACCCGGCGCTGATTGCACTTCAACAGTGGAGATAATGCGCGCACTGGGAGTGGAAATAACCCGTGAACCGGGGGCAAACGGAACGGGCGACACCCTAACGGTGAAGGGTGTGGGCCTGAACGGCCTGAAGGAACCTGCCGACGTACTCGACGTGGGGAATAGCGGAACCACTACCCGACTGATGGCGGGAATACTGGCCGGCCGCGACATCATGACGATTCTCACCGGCGACGATTCGCTCAAGTCACGACCTATGGGGCGCGTGGTCGAACCTTTGAGGATGATGGGGGCGGAAATAACCGGTCGTGCAGGCGCTACCCTGGCTCCACTTGTGTTTCATGGTGGATCGCTGAAGGGCACACGATATGAGATGCCGGTCGCATCGGCTCAGTTGAAGTCCTGCCTGCTACTGGCGGGGCTCAGGGCTGACGGTT
>CAYLWG010000217.1:0-4897 GCA_964387235.1 uncultured Dehalococcoidales bacterium | reverse complement strand
GCTCGGGTGCGGCAGTACCGTGCTCGAGCTTGAGCTGCTCGGCCGCATCGAAATCGATTGAGAAGGCGATACTCAAGTCGTTCGAAAACTGGAACCCACCAACAGGGATGACCGCCGTATGTATGACGCTTCCGCCAAAGTAGATGGCGATATCCGAAGTGCCACCGCCGACATCGACCAGCACGGCCCCGTCTTCTCGTTCATCGGCAGTCAACACCGCGTCTGCAGTGGCAACTGGCTCAACAACCATCGATGCGATTCGCACGCCCGCATCGGAAACGGCGTTGTGGAGATCGGTGATCTTTGAAACCGAACCGGTTATCACGTGGCTCTCGACATGTAGCTCGCCCGTGTGCATACCGAGCGGGTTCCTAACACCGTGCAGCCCATCAAGGGCGTAGCTGCGGGGAATTACGTGCAGCAGCTTGCGGTCGGCTGCAAGGTCGAATTTACCGGCTGCCCTTTTTGCAGCAGAAAGATCGAGGTCGGTGACGGCCCGGACACCTTCAGCCCGCGGAACGTTTACCCAGCGGTTTTTCGATTGGACGTGAGTGCCGGTAAGCACAACGTAAGCGGCGGTGATTTCCACACCGGCATCTGCGGCTGCGGCTGTCATCGATTCACGTACCGCGGTTGTAACTGCCTGCGAATCTGAAACCAAACCCTTGCTCATGCCGCTGCATGGCACAATTCCCATCCCGGCCACCTCAATTCGATGGTCGGCGCGCCTTCGCGTAATGATCGTGCACACCTTTGTGGTGCCAATGTCGATAGCAACTCTGAAATCTTCTTGCATCGTGATGGTCTCCTGCTCGGGCAAAATTAGGATCGTGTCGGCCATTTCTGGCCGGGGGTAAAACGGGCTTGCTCAGTGGGTCTGCCAGGGGGCTTTACGGAACAGCCGTAACGGATCTGGTGGTTCGGTTCGAGTCGGTGCGCCATCCGCGGGTGTTTTTACCGAGAGCGGGCCGTAAACGGTCGGGGCACTGAAAACGGCCGGGATGTCGGCCATCAGAATGTGTGGGAAGCGGAAAATGCTCATATCCGCTCTGCCACTCTCAGCTTGGCGCTGCGTGAGCGCCGGTTGGCATCAACTTCCGCATCAGTCGGAACAATAGGGCGCTTCGTGATTATCTTCAGTGTGGCCAGATGGTCGCACCTGCACACCGGCGTACCTGGTGGGCAAATGCAATCGGCTGCCTGCTTGCGGATGAAGTTTTTGACGATTCGATCTTCGAGTGAGTGGTATGAAATCACGGCGAGCCGCCCACCCTGACCCAGCAGTGAAACTGCCTGCTCAAGCGCGGTTTCGAGCGCCGAAAGTTCGTCGTTAACCGCGATTCGTATCGCCTGAAACGTCCGTGTCGCGGGGTTAGTCCGCTTGCCCCGGCGCGGGTTTACCTTCTCTATAAGCTCCGCCAGTTCGAGCGATGTGCTGATAGGACGGTTCCTGACAATGGCCCTGGCGATGCGGCGCGCTGCCCGGTCTTCACCAAGGTGAAAAATCAGGTCGGCCAGTTCAGATTCTGCATATTTGTTTACGATGTCGGCAGCAGTTAGCTGCTGGTCGAAGCTGAACCGCATATCGAGTGGGTCGGCCCGGCGGAAACTAAACCCCCGTGTTTCACGGTCAAGCTGTAGCGATGAAACACCCAGATCGAAAAGAACCCCGTGAACCGGAACAAATTCGTAGCGGAGTGCGGTGGTCCGGATATCCCTGAAATTCACGTTAAGCGCGAGAAAGGTATCGCCCGCGCCGGCCAGCCGTTCGCTCGCCACAGTCACGGCTTCAGGATCGGCATCAAGGCCCAACACCTGGCCTCCCGGGTCGGCGGCAGCGAGAATTGATTTTGAGTGCCCGCCCTCGCCGAGCGTCGCGTCTATATAACGGCCACCCGGCTGGATGTTTAACGCCTGCAGCACTTCTGGGATCATAACCGGCGTGTGGTGGAGTTCGATACCCATGAGAATCACCCGCCCGTCTCCACATCATTTTGTCGGATTACGATTTGAGTAAGCTCGGGCTGAGGAACCACATAAGGGGCTCGTTCTGCGATATCAGTCGCCTCGGTATCGAGCATCCGTCTTTCTTCGGCCCATGCGCCCGCCGACCAGATTTCGATAAACCTGCCAGTACCGACGATGATCACGTCTTCGCCAAGACCGGCATACTCACGCAGTTGTATCGGCACAACGACCCGACCACTGCGGTCGAGTGTTCCGACGTATGCACCCGAAAAAGTGAGACGGGCGAGCTTACGGGCGCTCGATGATGTGTTCGGCTGTTGCGCAATATCGCTTGCGGCTTGTTCCCATTCTTCCGGCGTGTAAACAACTACGCAGTTATCGTAGGCACGTCCCAGAACGATGCCTTCGATGAATGCCATTTTGAAACGCGCAGGAATTGCGACCCTGCCCTGAGGATCGATTCGGTGCTCGTATTCGCCGGCAAAAATCACTTACATATCCCGCTACTGGGCGAGGGCGTCAGCTCGACATGTGCCCCTATTTCTCCCAATACGCGACAAAGTCTGCCATATCTCTACTCCGCGCGGCAATACAATCCACATACGCTTTTGGCGCTATTTATATGTGACGAACGTACTCGGAATCGTGCTAGCATCCCGGAAATCCAGTTTGTACGTCCGTACCCTGAGTTCAGTGCCCAGTTCATTGGTACATTCGTACTCTTAAGGCTCCGGGCGTTAGTTATTGGGTTTTCATGCCCGTAATTTCGGAGAATTTGGGGTTGGCCCGACGACAGGAGATAGTGTGGGAACCAGGTATGCAGTACTGACCAGTAGCGACAGGGGTTCGGCCGGAAAAAGGGTTGATACCAGCGGCGATGCCATAGTCGAAATCATGGACAGCGCCGACCATGAAATAGTCGAGCGCGTCATGCTTCCCGACGATTTCGACCGACTTTCGGAGCAGATCAAAAACTGGTGTGATTCAGGCAAAATAGATGTCGTGCTAACCACCGGTGGCACGGGGCTATCTTCCCGTGATGTGATGCCAGAAGTTACGAGGGGACTTATCGATTTTGAGATTCCCGGCATGGCAGAAGCAATGCGGGCTGAATCGCTAACTGTCACCCGAATGGCGATGATATCGAGGGCGGTGACCGGAGTCAGGGGTTCGACGCTCATCATCAACCTGCCGGGTAGCACAGGGGGAGTCCGCGATAACCTCGGGGTGGTGTTGCCGGTGATAGCTCACGCAGTAGAGGTGCTGCAGGGCCGTCAAGCGGGCAATCATCCGCGCTAAGAGCTATTGCCGAGTAATCTCCCTTTCCTCAGAGAGGGAGTTGAGACACGTAAAGGGGGTTCCAATTGTGCTCCAGATAGCGCTTTGCCCTGGCAGTTTTCAAGACAGGGTTTGAATCGCATTCCTGTGAGTGCAAACACAATAATCCAACTCTAAGTGGCACTGTGAGACAGACTCGCCAGTCTGACCGTACCTGTCCAACAGGCTCTGCCAGGCAAAAGGGCCGTTCAAGTGGTTGTAATCGAGCTTGTGTGTTCCAGAGACCGAACTAATCAATTCCGCGCGAAAAGAACATATATTGTTCGGGGCGTGGCGCAGAGGTAGCGCACCCATTTTGGGGGCGGTGAGTTAAGAATTCGAGTCTACCGCCCAGACCAAACTGGAACCTTACTTTGGCTCAACTTGTTGCTGGGCCTTCGTTTTAACGGACATAGATATCCCTGTGAAAACAAGGTGGCTCTGTGTTGTTGGTGGAGACGGAGGAGAGATGGGTTTGGCGATGAACACAAACCGGTCAGACTCGAGCCAGTCTTTCCATGGCGAGTTGCGGTTTCGCACGTGACCAGCGCTGTGATCTGGCAGGGCGTGATTCGTTATTTTCCTCTCCAAACCCTTAAGCCATTGCCAACTTTACCGGGGCGGTTCACCAGGGCGTCTACTATGAGTTAGGCTACCCATTGAATCCAGAAAAGACTTGAAGAAGCCATTTAAGAAGACAATATTTGGCCAATTCCTGGGCCCACCTACGGGACAGGAAACTTCCGTCGGGCCAGTAATTTATTGGTGCAATAGGACCATCTCGTATAGGCCTTTAACCTTGCGGAGACACTAATAAATGGAGAACGCTATTTACACCCCAGAGGGCTACACGGATCGAATACGACAAGAGCTCGGAAACTGCCTCATTGAGACGAATTTTTCTAAAGGTGAGAAGTTCATAGACAAAGTACGGGATCGATACGATCTTGGGGATCGTATGGTACTCATCACCACCGACCGACAGAGTGCCTTCGACCGAGTGCTGGCCGCTATCCCCTTCAAAGGGCAGGTTCTCAACCTGATGAGCGCATGGTGGTTTGAACAGACCCGCCATATCGTGCCAAATCATGTTCTGTCCATCCCCGATCCAAACGTCACAATTGCCAAAAAATGTGCCGTTTTCCCGATTGAGTTCGTGATGCGTGGATACATCACTGGAACCACGAGTACCTCCCTCTGGACGGTCTACGAAAGTGGTCGGCGTCACTACTGTGGCATTGATTTGCCCGACGGCCTAACGAAAAACCAGAAGCTCCCGACGAATATCTTCACACCGACCACCAAGGGGGATCACGACCGTCCGATCAGCCCTGACGAGATCGTGTCCGAGAACTGGATGACGGCCGATGATTGGAAGCAATGTAGCCGCATAGCGCAGGAACTTTTCGCTTTCGGCCAAGCCAAGACAGCAGAGCGTGGCCTAATTCTCGTCGATACCAAATATGAGATGGGCCGTGACGAGAACGGTGAGATCCTTCTGATCGACGAGATTCACACCCCTGACTCTAGTCGCTACTGGATCGCCGATTCTTATCAACAGCGTATGCGGGAGGGACAGGAACCCGTCAACGTCGACAAAGAATTCCTCCGG
>CAYLWG010000216.1:0-4954 GCA_964387235.1 uncultured Dehalococcoidales bacterium | reverse complement strand
AGCCCTGGGTGTTCGTTTACGCAACGGATGGCCCCGATCGCGAGCGTTTCAACTCGGTTCTCAACGAAGGCAACGCCCGGTGGGCACCAAACGCCCCGATGCTGGTGCTGGTGTTTGCGCGCAAAATTACCGATGACGGAAAGAACATAAGAACCGCACAGTTCGATACCGGGGCCGCCTGGATGTCGCTGGCATTGCAGGCAAACCGGATGGGCCTGAACACTCGGGCGATGGGCGGGATTGACCTCGACGCGGCTTACGACATTGCCGGGGTTCCGCGTGACACTTTCGAATCTATATGTGCGATCGCAGTGGGCATGCCCGGTACCGATGATGACCTTCACCCGCGCATGGTGAAGCAGAACATGGCGAACGAGCGTAAACCGGTTAGCGAAATAGCGTTTCAGGGCCGTTTTTCCGAATAAGTTGGCTCAGTCAGGCAACTGTGAATCGGGGTGAGCGCGAGCGTATTTCGCTTGCCTTAATCCGAACTTCTCCTGCAACTGCACGGTCATGCCGCCATCGATAACGAGTGTGTGCCCGGTGATGAACGATGCTTCATCGGAACAGAGAAAAGCGATGCCATTCGCTATATCATCCGGGATTCCCGTGCGGCGTACCGGGTACTGGTCGGCGTAAAACGCAAGGCTATCGGGGTCGTCTTCCCACATCTTTGCCAGACCCTCGCTAACGATGAGCCCCGGAGCAATCGCGTTCACCCTTATGCCGTCCGGGCCATACTCGGTTGCCAGTTGGCGGGTCATGCCCACAACGCCGGCCTTGGCTGTCTCGTAGACCAGCATGCCGGGTTCCTGGAGAAAACTGTGGACTGATGCGAGGTTGACGATGTTCCCGCCTCCTACAGTTCTCATGTGTGGAACCGCGTGCTTCACACCGAGGTACAGCGCTTTCAGCAGAACACCGAATCCGTAGTCCCAGTCTTCTTCCTCAACCGTAACTGCGCTGCCATGGATTCTCGATGCGCCTGAGAGTACGCCAAAGGCGTTCTGAATAAGAATATCCAGCTGTCCGTAGAGATCGACGGCCTCGTTAACCATCCGTGCGATGTCGTCACTTTGCGACATGTCGACGTGGCTCGCCGCAGCAGTGCCACCGGCCTCTATAATTCGTTCGACGTTCGCGGTTGCGGCTACATCGTCGATATCTGCGATGAAAACCTTTGCGCCCTCGGCCGCCAGCCTGCGGGCGGTTGCCCCACCGATTCCCAGCGCACCGCCGGTGATAATCGCAACTCGTTCTTCGAACCTGCCCATAACTTTCCCTTTATCTTTTATTCATGGAGTCACTATCGGGAAAACTCGCCAGTGGACCGATTGGACTGAACAGCCGAAATGTTAGCGGATGATTGGGCATGAGTGGACGGTCGGCGATATGGATGTGACACTGCCAACATGTTGAAAAATCCGGTTCACCGCGAAGAAATTACAGCGGAATGGCTGGCGAAACAGCTATCCGGGCCGGGCGACTGCGAGATCATAGGCCTGGTTCACGAAGAGTTAACCGGGCATAATCCGAACCTATCGCAGCTGTTCAGAGTCCGGATCGAATATGCGAAACGGACACCGGGACATCCCGATTCCGTGATCGTGAAGTTGCCCCCGGCCGACGCTGCGATACGTTTGCGAGAGGCCGCATTCGGCCCGTATACAAGCGAAGCGGGAACCTACCAGCTACTGGAACAGTTTCAGGGCGGGCCGCTCGCCATGTTGTACTCGGCGGTTGAAAACCCGGATGAATTGACCGCATGTTTCGTGTTCGAGGATATCGGGCCGTTGCCTACAGGGCAAAAATACGCCCAGATCGATCTCGAAATAACTCGCTCGGCGGGCGAATTTATGGCAGCTTACCATGCTCAATTCTGGGGTGATGACCGGCTTGCCGGGTACAGGTGGATACGTGAGGCCGACCGGGTGAACCTGCACGGTGGCGATCCCCGCGACGCAGGCGTGGGATGGCATGCGATTCGCAATGACGACAGGTTCGAGAAAACCGGTGGACTGGTAACAGCGGGCGAGTATCTTGAGGCCAAGTTTTACGTTTTGCAGGACGCCATGCGCGAACGCCCGATAACGTTTACACACAACGATTTTCACCAGGGAAACATTCTTTTGCGGAATACCGGTGCTGGCCCGAAGCCCGTCATTATCGATTGGCAGCTTACGGCTTACGCGGGTGGCACGAACGACCTGGCCAAGTTTCTTATGACGGCAGTTCCATTCGAGGTTCTTCGTAAGCACGAGCGCGGGTTGGTTGAACATTACGCGGAAAGCCTGAGGGCGCACGGGGTTCAGGACTACACGGGCGATGTGTGCTGGCGGGATTACCGCCGGGCGCAGGTAATGGTGTTCGCTAACTACGCAATAGCTGGCATCGAGCGGTTGGCAGATGGTTCAGTTGCTCATTCGTCGGGTGATTCGACCCGTGCGGTAATCAGGGCGCTTGGCCTGATCGACCCCGGCGAACTGAACGAATTGTTGCCATGAACGCTTGCGTAAGACGCAGCGGTCGCCACGCTCCGTCGTTATCCAGGATTTTATTCGAAATCCCCGCTGCCATCGGCTCGGCGTTGGTGAATCAGCCAGCTGCAAACCCTGCCGGAGAAAACGCGCGTCTGGCACACACCTGCTTGCTAACCCTTAACTTTCGTACGCCGCTTGAACAGTGCGAAGCTTGCCGTATACCCGTGTAGGAAGGTTTGATCACCGACCGGCCCGATCTCGCCGTTTGAAAAGAATCCCGCAATCGGAATGTCGGCCACCATGCTGGTGAACATGTCGATATCGTGGTCGGGCGAGCCGTACAGGTACTGCCCGCGGCCCAGGCAGCTGAACAGCAGGGCAGAGGCCGGGGCATCGCCTTCTTCGAGATTCTCGACGTACTCTTCGAGCATCATCTGTAGGTCTTCATCCGCAGCCTGTGCATCTCTAATAAAGAACTGCACAACCTGCCCTTCCTGCACCAGTTCACCAATTGCTAGCGTGCCATCTTCTTCGTCCGCGCCCAACACGTTCCGGATTAAGAATTCACCCTCTCGGTGGTCTTGTGCCAGGCGGTCCATCACGATACCGATCTGCAACGACCTCCGGATCAACCGCTTTTCGCGGGTAGTGGCACCCTCGAACAGAACACGTAACACCTCTAGCGGCGTCTTATCGCCAAGTTTTGAAATTACGTTCAGTTCGGATTCGGTAACCATCAGCGGCTCGCCGATAGGTCGGCAACCCCTCGCCACCACGGTATCGACGACGAGATCTCCAGAAAACGCAACACCTACCGCACCCGACCGGAGCATCTTGTCGTTCAGGAAAAGTGCGTTCGTCCCCGGCTGTCCGCCACCGCTCGCTAGACCTCCGATTTTCACCGTCGAAGGGTATGCAAAATCGAGCCCGGCCAGAAGATGATCACTCCGCAGGGTGAACGGGTCGGGTAGCAGCATAATTGCCGGGCAATCTTCTGGCTGAATTCCAAGCAGGCCGTGCCATTCTTCGGGGGCGGCGTCCGGGCTGGGAAGTTCATCCTGACTCAGATCGAACGGTGTTATCTCAACACCCGGTAGCACCGCCGCCGATATCGCTATCCCCGGTCGGCGTTCCACTTCCTGCCCACCACCTATAACCCCCGCTGCTGAACAGCCGATCAGCGTTTTGGCCCCGAGGGCTTTGGTGAAAGCCTCTGGCGCAGATGAGTAGGCGGACGCATGGTGAGAAGAAACGAACACCACTGCAAGGTCGGGCTGCTGGCCGTCCAAATTCGCAATAATTTGCTCAGATGCCTTGTTGACCGCCTCCATAAATGAAGGTGAATCAGAAACGGCAGAACTCCACTGCAAGTTTTGCTTCTCCTGTCCCGCTCAGGGCACAGTTGGAAAACCTGGCCAGAGTAGGTCGAGTTCAATCGCAGGCATTGCCGAACCTGCCGACAGTGCAGTGCGTCTCCGCTCTACAGGGTTGGCAAAACGGCTGCTGCAGCAGCGATCGTCTCGTCTATATCTTTATTTGTGTGTGCTGACGAAAGATGTATCCGGCCATTTGAAGCCAGGCGTACACCCTGTTTCAGCATCTTCCTGGCGAAGCGCCCATACTTTTCGTCATCGCAGTTACGTGCGTGATCTCGCCAGTTCGTAATTTCTTGCTTCGTGGTGAACGATATCGCGAACACGGAGCCAAGACCTTGCACATGTAAGTCGGACTCTTGCGATTTTGCGACAGCACGTAAACCGTCCATCAGGCGGTTGCCCATTGCGTTCAAATTGCGATAGAACTCGGGGCCTTCATTCTGGATGTATTTAAGCGATGCGTACGCGGCCGCTATCGACATGACGTTCGAGTTGAAACTCCCGCCGTGAAGGACGGTTCCGTTACCAATGTAGTCCATCACATCCCGTCGCCCAACGATCATGGCAATCGGGAAGCCACCTGCCATCGATTTGGCATATGTGGCGAGGTCGGGTGTAATTCCCAGCACTTCCTGTGCGCCACCCGCAGCGATGCGAAATCCGGTTATAACTTCATCAAAAGCCAGCAATGCACCATTTTCCCGGCACAGCCTCTGCATAGCTTCCATGTAGCCCGGAGCCGGGACGATGCAGTTCGTGTTTGCGAGAATCGGCTCGGTAATAACCCCCGCTATTTCACCCGGGTGATCGGCGAACGCCTTTTCCAGCAATTCGATATCGTTCCACTGGCATATGACCAGGCTATCGGCAGTTGCCTGGTCCATTCCGGCCGATTCGCCAACTGCAAGTGGCGCGTCCTCTGGCCCGGCTTTATCCAGTGGGGGGTGAACGCTCCAGTTAACCGAGTCCATCCAACCGTGATAGTGACCTTCAAACTTCAATATCTTTGGTCGACCCGTAAAGCCGCGCATCGTCCGAAATAAAAGCTGGTCGATTTCTGTGCCAGACGACGCAAAGCGAACCGTGGCGTTTTCCATC
>CAYLWG010000215.1:0-4956 GCA_964387235.1 uncultured Dehalococcoidales bacterium | reverse complement strand
ACCATTTCGTCCAGGGACGGCGGGAGCAGCCACCCCTGATCACGGCGGAAAGGTCGCAGCGGCATCGGATATCACCTCACTACAGGCTAAATCAACTCCTGCACTGTATCCTCGCCCAGCACAAATCGCGAACCAAAACAGACTTATGAGACAGGCTCGGAGTCGAGGGATCTGGCGCGGAGTCGCGTTGAGACCCCGCGGCATCCCAAACCCGCGGCCCCTACCCGGATCCCTCGACAGGGATCGGGACGCGTCACAAGTGCCCAGACCGACCTACGCCTTGAACTGCTCTCGGAACTCAGCAAATATCTCCATGGTCCGAATAGTTCCAAGTACGTGTGAACTTGAAACATTCATCATCTGGTAGCCCTCGCCAATCCAGCGTCTGCAATCTTCAACATCGCCAAACGTGGTTGCAAGATACTTCCCGGTGCCCTTAATGCGCTTTGCCACATCGAGCATGATGTTCTCGACCTTCGAGTTGTGAATATCGCCGTTTACACCCAGCGATGCTGAGAGGTCGGTCGGGCCAACAAGCAGAACTTCAAAGCCCGGCACAGCCAGAATTTCGTCGAGATTCTCGTATGCTTCGACGCTTTCCATCTGAAGCATCAAAATCGTCTCGTTGTTGGCGTTGTCGATAATGTCCTGCGCCGATACGCCAAGATAACCGGCGAAAAACGGTGCGATGCCCCGCATACCCATCGGCGGATATTTCGCCCATTTCACTGCGTTTCTTGCATCTTCTGGCGTGTCGATCTGCGGCACCATAACTCCTACCGCCCCAACGTCATAAGCCTTCTTAATATCGCCGGGATTGTTGTAGGGCACACGAATCACCGGGGCGCTGCCGTTCTGGCGGCCCTGTACGCAGATCGTGCCTACCGATTCAGTGCCCTGCGGCGAGTGTTCCTGGTCGATCCAGACCCAGTCGGCTCCAGTCTGGTATATCGACTGTGCGACGAATGGTTCACGAGTGAACATTGCTGTTCCAAGAACGGGGTTACCAGAAGCTAATTTCTTTCGGACATCACTTGGGTACATCGTTATTTGACACCTGAAAATTACTGGATACTGCAGTCGCCAGTCGCGAACCGCCGGGGCATCTTATATCCGTCCACACTGTCAATGGAACTTGTGACGGCCAATTTTTCAGAAAACAACTTACGGGAATTCCAGATAATGCCCCGTCAGCAAGTTACAGATCCAACTTCACTGCTTCGCCCGTCGCTGCCGATTTGTACAGGGCTTCTATAACCGCCGTGTTGCGCAGACCGTCTTCTGCCGGGAATTCTGGCTTTTTGCCCGTTAGCACGCACTCGGAGAACTCGTCGAACTGCACCGTGAACCGATTGGGGGCCGGTACCGCGATAATCTGCTCGTCACGGCCATTCCGACCATCGCCCTTCTTGATAATGATCGGGCCTGAATCATCGAACATGTTGGGAATTTCGATCCGCCCTTCGGAACCATCTATCGAAATGTGACTGCGAAAAGGCTGCTCCATGTTGGACGTGACGTGTGCGATTGCACCGTTCCCGAATTCCATGATCCCCGAAAACGTCGTGTCGATGCCCCAGTTTCCAGAATCGTAAGAGGCTCCAATAACGCGAACAGGCTCCACCGACATCACGAAACGCGCCGCGTACACGGCGTAGCAACCAGCGTCCCACATCGAACCGCCCACCAACTCTTCCGAAAACCGAACGTTGCCTTCGGGTTCCGCAATGTTGAAGCACAACGCAGCGTCGATGGTCTGGATACTCCCGATAGCACCTTCCGCAACAAGTTTGCGCGCCTTGCGGAGGTGCGGACTCCACCGATGTGTGAATGCTTCGACCAGCACGACGTTATTAGCGTTCGCAGCATCGATCATTTTTTGGCACTCTTCTGCCGAAACAGCCAGCGGTTTTTCGCACAGAATGTGCTTGCCAGCTTCGGCAGCTTTTATCGTCCACTCGCAGTGCATACCGTTCGGCAGTGAATTGACCACAGCTTCGATATCCGGATCGGCAAGCTGTTCTTCGTACGACCCGTACCAGCGTTCGATACCGTGTTTTTTCGCCGCTGCTTCAGCTTTCTCAGGGTTACGAGACGAAATCGAAACTATCTCCGTGTTTTTCGAATCGTAAGAAGCTGGCAGATGGGCGTTAAGGCCGATCTGTGCAGTTGAAATAAGTCCGTAGCGAACGACGCTTTTTGCCATACGTTGTCTCCAGAGTGAAATGTTCGTGATTCCAGCAGGTTAGTTGTAGTTCCCACGGACGTTGTTTGCAGTTAGGGCTGAGTTCAGCCCCTCGACTGCCGGAATCATAACGTGCTGTCACATGAAACTGAAAGCCGGAATGCGCTGGCTTGAATTCTCGCCCAGAAGGCCGAAGAGGCCGAAGAGTTCCACCTACGTCTCATCCGATAGCAGATACGAACGGCCGGAATCGACGATGAACCGGCCTCGCAGCGCCGAGCGGCCCAGAATCATCCGGTAGCTCATTTTATCTCGATTAGTCAGCGTGAATTCGGCTTCCCATTCCTCATCGCCCAGACCCAGCTTCGCCAAAATAACGGGTCGATATTCGCGCTGACCATTCGAACTGCGAATCCACCTGTACTCTAAGATTTTTGCACTCACACGCACCGAATCTCTGCGGCTCCTTCTGCGCGGGTAAAGCTCAAACGAAATCCACTCGCCGTCATCCCGTTGCGTGATACGTGGATGGGATGCGTGAAGGGAAGATGTCTGGGCACCGGTGTCTATTTTTGCCCTGATCCTCGACACCCCGAAATCCGGCAATGAAACACGTTCACGCCAGCCTACAGTCGTCAGTCCGCGGCGCCTGCGCCTGCTGTGTCCGCCGGAAGAGGCCACTATGCCGAGACTCGTTTAATGCGTCGTCGTGGCCCGGACAGCTTCTTTTCGATGTGTTCAATCATCATCCCCGCAACATCTACCCCAGAGGTAGCTTCAACCCCCTGCATACCCGGAGAAGAGTTGACTTCCAACACAAGCGGGCCTCTGTCGGACCGCAGAATATCCACTCCGGCAAATTCGAGTCCGAGTGCCTTTGTTGCCATGCGTGCGGTCTTGCGTTCGGTCGCGGTTAGCCTGACCCTTTTGGCCTCGCCACCCTGGTGAAGGTTCGACCTGAACTCGCCATCGACCGACCTCCGTTCGATGGCAGCGACCACTTTATTGCCGATCACCAGACACCTGACATCCGTACCCCTGGATTCTTCGATGAATTCCTGGATGAGGATGTTTGCTTCGAGCTGCCGAAAGGCGTCTATCACTGATCTGGCCGCTGACTTCGATTCAACCAGCACCACGCCAACCCCCTGAGTGCCCTCCAGAAGCTTGATAACGAGCGGAGGGCCACCAACCGACTCGATCAAGCCGTCGATGTCCTGTGTGGCGTAAGCAAAGCCCGTGCGGGGCATTCCGACATCCGTCCTCGACAGTATCTGTAACGAACGCAGTTTGTCGCGAGACCTGCTGATTGCCTGCGATTCGTTGACGGTGTAGACGCCCATCATTTCGAACTGGCGTACGACCGCGGTTCCGTAGAAGGTCCGCACCGGAGCGATTCGGGCGACTACGGCGTCGAATTCCAGTGATTCGCCGCGATACAGGACCTGCGGGTTGTGCGACGTGATGTTCATGTAGCAGCGCAGGTAATCGACTACGCGAACTTCATGGCCCCGCAGTTCGGCGGCTTCAACGAGGCGGCGAGTCGAATACAGGTTCGGTGCGCGGGAGAGGATTCCAAGTTTCATTTCATGTCAGACCAGAAGGGTTGGAGAGTGCTAAAACGAAGATAGTTTGAGGAACGGAGTGCGCCTATGGTAACGCCCATGCCCTGGGCGTTTAGCTCCGGGCGGGGCGTTTAGCTCCGGGCGCACGAGGCGTGCTTGGTCGCAGGACAGCGCAGCTCCGCGGGGGACGCTTAGTCGCCGGGCGCACCGAGGCCGTGCTTGGGCGACGCGCAAGCTCCGCGGGGGACGCCAGGGCATCTTAACATCGTCCACGTCTAGGCTCTGGTCTGCCCCGCGGAGCCGCATACGCGACCAAGTTCGCCTCATGCGCCCGGAGCTAAACGCCCAGCCCTGATGTGCCCCGCGGAGCTGCGCGCTGTCCTGCGACCAAGTTCGCCTCGAACGCCCGGAGCTAACGCCGCGAGCTGTCGACGTCCGTTAGAAACGGCTCGATCTTACTGGCGAACTCGGTCATCGTATCGGCCATCGACCCACTGTTGTCGACGGTTATCTTGTTGCCGAGAAGCGACCAGTCGACGAGTTCTGTAAAGCGGGTTTTCACCTTCTCGATGTCGGCCACGGCGATCACCATATTTTCGTGAGGGTCATCGCTCAGTCGCTGCTTTATTACATCCGTGTCTGCAGTCACATGTACGAGGGTGATTTCCTCCGTTACACGTAAAATTGTTCGCTCCCACTGGTGCATGACTACTTCGCGGTCAAGGAATTCGCCTTTTTTGCCGTAGCCGAAGTACATCGGTCCGTAGACCGCATCTTCTATAGCGGCTCCGATCATCATCACATCGGGGGTGTCCCAGCCGTGCGAGTGGTAGTACAGGCTGTGCCGCTGGTGCATTTCCTTGAACTTGGGAGTTGCCTGCAGAAGCCAGGCCTGCTCCTCGAGAGTCGAATCATCGGGATGCCCAGAAGTGTGCGGGATTTTCCAGTGGTCATGTATCAACGAGAACCGGGCACCCATCGTGGCATCCATCCAGTTGTCGATGGCATTGGCGAGTTTCGTAGTGCCAACGTATTCACAGCCAACCAGTATTAAGCGCATGCACTTTCACTCCGTTTCTGCGTCAAAGAGTTAATTCGCAAGATGGGCGCCGACATCTTACTCCAGCGGCGTAACGGGCTCAGGCGGCGCGGTGGGGCTGTTCAGAACGTGTGTTTTGGGCCATCAGGCAAAAAAAGACCACACCG
>CAYLWG010000214.1:2414-4982 GCA_964387235.1 uncultured Dehalococcoidales bacterium | reverse complement strand
CTTACCGAAGGGTATGTCGAGATTGGCACGGGCGATGAAATAACGGTAGCAATCACCGCACCTGCTGGTACTACTGGTCTGGTTGTTGAAAACAGCGGTGTTTTTGTTGACAGCACCGGTGCGCTCGGAGTCCTCCTCATCCGCGAGTACATGCTCGCCTTCGAGATAATCGGTCTGTTGCTCGTTGCATCCCTGATCGGCGCGCTGCTCCTGATGCGTAACCCCGGGCGCGGGTCTGAAGCGTATGCAGAAGCAGAGGCCGATGAAGCCGCGGCGGGGAAGGAGACTTCGGTATGACTATCGAAAACGTACTCCTCGTTTCGGCAGCATTATTTGCCATCGGAGCCTACGGGGCCGTATCGCGCAGCAGCCTTATCACTATCATCATGTCGCTCGAACTGATGTTTAACGCGGTTGTGATCGCAGTGGTGGCGTTCAGCCGGTTCACGCCAGCCGCAGCACTGCTCAGTGGAGACCCGTTGACGGCAGAGGCGATTCGTTCGGCGCTGACAGGGCAGGCATTTGCGATTTTTGTCATTTCAGTCGCGGCCGGGGAAGCTGCACTGGCTTTTGCGCTTGTTTTCGCTATGTTCAGGGCAGGGGAGTCGATAGAAATAACCGATGCCTCGGAACTGAAACATTGATCGGCATCATCAGGTTCAAAAACGGAATTCGGATTTAGATAAAAATGTGGATCGACTATAAAAAAACGCCGAACCTGATTACGGCGCAGATGTGGAAAGACCTTCTCGAAGGAGAAGGACTGCCCACGAAGATCATTCCGCAGGGCGACATCCTTGATTGGGCTGAAGACGCCGCTTTCAGAGTGATGGTGCCAAAAGGGCGGGAACACGTGGCCGACGAAATATTGAGAAAGCTTTAACAGGGATTTCTGTGATTACTGAAGGCCTGGCCTGGCTAATAATCGCTCTACCCGTCATCAGCATGCTGGTGAACGGTGTGCTTGTGCGCGCCTTTTTGGGATCCGAGTCGAAATATGCCGGTTACATCACCGTCGGGGCCATTGGCGGGTCGTTCGCACTCTCGGTCTGGGCCCTGCTGAGCGTCATGTCCGACGGACCGATCAAGCTCGAAGCGCATGATTGGATCGCCATTGGTGGCCTGAACCTGACATTCGGCCTGATGATCGATCAGCTCACGGTCATCATGCTTGTTGTCGTCAGCGGAGTGAGCCTGCTCGTACAGATTTACGGACAGGCGTACATGCACGGCGACAAGAGCTACACCCGCTACTTCGCATACATGTCGCTGTTCACGGCCTCGATGCTCGGTCTCGTGCTATCGCGGAACATCATCCAGATATTCGTCTTCTGGGAACTCGTAGGTATCTCGTCGTACCTGCTGATCGGTTTCTGGATGGATCGTCCTTCAGCCGCTGCTGCTGCGAAAAAAGCCTTCCTAATGACCCGGTTTGGTGACTTCGGGTTCCTGCTGGGAATCCTGTATCTCTACTCGCTCAACCCGTCCTATATGGATATCGAAACGCTGTACCAGGCCATTCAGGCCGATCAGATCGCCGTAGCGGCAGCGACCTGGGTAGCACTCGGGCTGTTTGCCGGTGCGGTGGGTAAATCCGCCCAGTTCCCGCTCCACTCTTGGCTCCCCGATGCGATGGAAGGCCCGACTTCCGTATCAGCGTTGATCCACTCGGCGACCATGGTCACAGCCGGTGTGTTCCTGGTCGCGCGCTTCTTCCCGTTGTTCGAGCATTCCGACGCAATGACGCTGGTCGCGCTCGTTGGAGGCTTTACCGCGGTGTTCGCAGCGACGATGGCCCTCGTTACCAACGACATTAAGCGCGTGCTGGCATATTCGACAATCAGCCAGTTGGGCTACATGATGCTGGCACTGGGAATCGGCGCCTACGCCCCTGCGATCTTTCATCTGTTCACCCACGCCTTCTTCAAGGCTGCACTTTTTCTGGCCGCAGGTTCCGTGCATCATGCTTCCGGCACGTTCAACATGAAATACATGGGTGGCCTGAGGCGGCACATGCCCTGGACTTATCGGGGCATGGTGATCGCCAGTATCAGCCTTGCCGGCCTTTTCCCGTTCTCGGGGTTCTGGTCGAAAGATGAGATTCTCGGGCATGCGGCTGAAGTTGGGACAACTACCGCCTCGATCGTGCTAGTTCTTGGTCTTGTGGCCGCACTGATGACTGCGTTCTACATGTTCCGGGCGATATTCCTTACATTTCATGGTGAATGGCGCGGCGGCGGTGAACTTGAAGAAACTGACGCAGAACTCGCGGGCGACCCAGCGCCGGTCGGTAACACGCACTCTCATCTTGCGGAGTCGCCCTGGCTGATGGTCGGGCCGGTCGTGTTGCTGGCTTCGCTTGCGATATTTATCGGCTTCTTTTCGAACCCAACAGTGGACGTCGGCTCGATCGACAAGCATGCGTTTGCGAATTTCGTGACGGCAGAAAATGTGAGCGTATTCCCAACAGAAAGCTCGGCCAAACACGCCGGGGCAAAGCCTGAATTCAATTTCGTTATCGCTGGCATATCGACGGTGCTGGCACTTTCAGGTGTCGGGCTGGCTTAC
>CAYLWG010000214.1:0-2404 GCA_964387235.1 uncultured Dehalococcoidales bacterium | reverse complement strand
ATCTCCCCGGCTTCGGTAGGTGCCAGGTTCCAGCCGATCTACAAACTGCTATCTCGCAAGTACTACATAGACGAGTTATACGAAGACCAGTTAGTGCGCAAAGGCTTCTACAAGTACATCGCCGATGCACTGCGATGGTTTGACGAACACTGGATTGATAACGCGAACATTCATCTTTACACCTGGGTGGGCCGACTCGGAAAGAGCGGCGCCCTGGTTCAGAACGGCCAGACCCAGACATATGCCGTTGGCATGGTCGTCGGGGTGGTCGCAATCGTTGCGGCGTTCTTGCTCTGGGGCTGAAAATAAAGCACGTGAAATTTAGCTCAATAAAAAACGAATACCCGATCTCGTCTCTAGCAGTTAAATCAGGAGGGCTCCATGTTTGATGGATTGCTCTCGATAACTGTTTTCCTGCCAGCCTTAATGGCTGTGCTGGTGGCGATATTCGCCCGCGGGAAAAACGCCGATCAGCAGATTCGCTGGATGGCTATCGGCGCGACTGTCGTCACATTCCTCCTGACAGTTCTGATATTCGCCAGCTACGACCGCGCAGTTGGCGGGATCCAGATGATCGATTACTTCGAGAACTGGATTCCAATCGATGCTCTCCGGTCGTCGTACATCATGGGTGTGGACGGCCTTAGCGCCCCGCTGGTGTTGCTAACGGGGATACTCGGAATGGCTGCGGCTTTTGCGTCATGGCGAATAAAAACACGGGTCCGTGAGTACTTTTTGTGGTTGCTACTGCTCGAAACCGCAGTACTCGGCGTGTTCCTGTCGCTCGACCTGCTCCTGTTCTTCATTTTCTTCGAGTTTGAACTGATCCCGATGTACATGCTCATTGCCATCTGGGGCAGTGGCCGTCCTCGTTACTCGGCGATGAAGTTCGTTTTGTTCACACTGGCTGGCGGCGCATTCATGCTGGTGGGCATTCTTGCCATTTACGTAACACCGGGCGTGAACACGCTGGCGATGGTCTCGATCCCGGAACTGGGAATCACTGGAATCCCGGAACTTATCGCGGGTGCCGACCTCGTGATTCCGGCGGCGATGATCTTCGGTTTCTTCTTCATCGCGTTCGCCATCAAACTGCCGCTCTGGCCGGTTCACAGCTGGCTACCCGACGCCCATACAGACGCACCGACCGCGGTTTCTGTGATGCTTGCCGGGGTGTTGTTGAAAATGGCCGGTTACGGCCTGCTGAGGATAAATCTGGGCTTCTTCCAGGAAACGAAGGGCTTCACGATTCACGATGTTGCAGGAGCAATGGCGGTGCTGGCGGCGGTTTCGGTGATTTACGGTGGAATCGTCACCATGCGTCAAAAAGACATGAAACGCCTGATCGCGTATAGCTCGGTTAGCCATATGGGCTTTGTGTTGCTCGGGCTAGCGGCGATCGGATCGTCGAAAGTCGATACCTCCGCGGCCGGGCTCAACGGTGCGGCTCTCCAGATGTTCACGCACGGCACTATTACAGGCCTGGCATTCCTCATGGTCGGCCTTTCCTACGACCGCACACACACACGGCATATCCCGCACCTTGGTGGATTGTGGAAAAAAATGCCACTCATCGCGATATTTTTCATAATCGCGGGCTTCGGGTCGCTTGGGCTGCCGATGCTTTCCGGGTTTGTGGCAGAAATCATGATCTTTCTGGGAACGTTCTCGGTCTGGCCGTGGGCGACCGGAGTGGCGGCGTTCGGCGTCGTCCTTGCAGCGGGTTACACGCTGTGGATGGTCCAGCGGGTATTTTTCGGCGCACGTCCGGCTAACCCGGGACTTTCTGACGAGGTATACGACAGTCTCGGCGACGCGAGCTGGGTCGATCTAATCCCTGCCGTAGCACTGACTGCTCCAATATTCATCATTGGAATCTGGCCTTCTGTGGTTACGGATATGTTCGATATAGGAATCCAGGCGGTGCTCAGGTGATGACTGTGCAGGACTTCTGGGTTATTTCCCCCGAAATTGCGATGGCGGTGCTTGCGCTGACAGTGGTGGTGGTCGACCTCGTCACTCGCAGCATGGCAAAGGTTTCGGCGGTTGCTCTTATCGGGCTTTCCGCGCCGCTAATACTGACGCTGAACCTCTGGTTCGGGTGGTTTGGCAACCCCGGCAGTGGCCCCGCGTTGTTCGGGACGGTCGAGGCCGACCGCTTTTCACTGTTTTTCAACTTCCTGCTAATCACCGTCACCGCCGGAACTGTGCTTGCATCGGCGAAGTACATCTCGTCGGAGCGAATGAAGGACTACGGCGGCGAATTCGTCGCGCTGGTGCTGTTCTCGGTAACGGGAATGATGCTGCTGGTATCGGCAACCGAGTTAATCACGATTTACGTTGCGCTCGAACTCACGGCCCTGCCGGTCGTAGCCCTCGCCGCAATTCACCGCACGCGGCAGGC
>CAYLWG010000213.1:0-5002 GCA_964387235.1 uncultured Dehalococcoidales bacterium | reverse complement strand
CAGGCCTGTTAACATCGCCTGCAACCTATGCCCTGACGGAGCAAAGCGTGATCTGCCGAAAGCGACCAAGTCGTCCGACGACGCCCGGAGCTAACGCAAGCAACTTCACCATGACCGACATTCAGGCTGTGTTTTTCGATCTTTACGGCACCCTTGCCGGGTTTGATCCGCCACGCGAAGAAATTCAGGCGCGTGCAGTGGCGAAATTCGGTTTCATGGTCACAAAAGAAGGCATCGACGCCGGGTACCACATGGCCGACGAGTTCATGACGCGCCAGAACGCGAGCAGGCCGCTTCGGACATTGAACGGCAACGAACAGTGGGTGTTTTTCTCGAAGTTTGAACAGTTGGTCCTGAAAGGCGCAGGCCACGAGATTGATCTGGAAATGGCCGGGCAGATCTGGGCCGAAGTGCGCAAGCAGGAATACCGGATTGCGTTGTTTCCCGACGTGATCGACGGGCTTGACCGGCTCAGGTCACGCGGGCTTACCGTGGCAGTGATTTCAAACATGAACACGAGCGGTGAACAACTGTGCGAAGAGATGGGACTTGTCGGCCACGTTGATTTCGCAACCACTTCGGGCGAAACCGGCCACGAGAAACCCGACCCACGGATTTTCGAAGCAGCGCTTGCGAAGGCCGGAGTGACCGCAGCCCGGTCGGTGCTTGTGGGCGACCAACTCGAATCGGATATCTACGGGGCTGAAAGCGCAGGGCTGCATCCAATCCTGATGGACCGCTACGACGGCCACCCCGGCTATATGAAACATCCGCGCGTCACCGATATGGAGTCCGTTATCGCCCTGATAACCGAAATGACATCCGGATAACGCGTATCATCTTCGACCAACATAAACACCAACACGCCCTCCCAGAAAGAATCCCCAGGGACAAAAAAATGAAAATTGAACGAGTTGAATCGGTTCTTGCAGGGAACATGCAGATCGTACGGATATTTACCGATAACGGCCTTGAGGGCATCGGGCAATCTGCCTCATGGGCGTATCTCGAAGCGTCCGATGCCATCGTCGGGAAGTTCGCAGAATACCTGGTCGGCAAGGACCCGCTTCAAATCGAACACCACTGGCAGTACCTGTACCGGATGGGGCCGTTCCGCGGTTCGGTGTTGTCCGGGGCACTGAGTGCAGTCGATATAGCGTTGTGGGACATCAAGGGCAAAGTGTTCGAAGCCCCGGTATGGCAGCTGCTGGGAGGCAAAGTTCGGAACAAAATCCGGCTTCACCTGCTGATGGGCGGAAGCATGCAAGACGGAACGACGCACGCCGAATCTTTGCGCCTGAACGCACGGGCAGCAGCCGATGAGGGGTTCACAGCCATCAAGACCGATCCGTTGCCGGTCGGATTCGAATCGATGACCCTATCGCGGCTGATTCACGATACGCGTGAGAACGTCGCTGCGATGCGCGAAGGTGCGGGGCTTGATGTCGACATAATTCTTGAGATTCACCGGAAGCTGACCCCGATGAACGCGATTGCCCTTGCCGAGCAACTCGTCGAGTTCATGCCGTTGTTCTACGAAGACCCGGTGCAGATCGATTCGATCAAGTCGCAGGGCGAGATAGCCCGCCGCACGACTCTACCGGTTGCAAACGGGGAGCGAATGCACTCGATATGGGAATTCAAGGACCTGTTCGAGGCGGGTGGAAGCCAGTATGTGAGGCCCGATCTCGGACTCGCCGGGGGCATAACCCATGTGAAGAAAATCGCAGCCCTTGCCGAGTCGTACCACTCGGCACTTGTGACACACAACTTTCTCGGCCCGGTCCTCACGGCCGCTTCCTGCAATATCGATACTTCCATCCCGAATTTCCTGACACAGGAATACACGAAAATGGACGAAGAACCGGTCAACTCGATGTTCAACACGGCCTGGAAGCGTGAAGGAGGGTTTATACCGGTGCCCGATGCCGCAGGAATCGGCGTAACGGTCGATGCCGACGCTCTGAACGCGATGCCGTTCGAACCACGAGGGCTGCAGGGCATTCCGATACGCACCGACGGCTCGGTTGGCTACTCGGTTTAGGGATTATTACCGCAGCTGAAGACGGGCGATGCTCTGCCCTGCGTATCCACAGCAGCAGGTAGCGCGCAGCAACTCCGCGCGGTACGCTCCAAAGACACGTTTAATCTGAATCGGAGCGACCATTGCCCAACGCCGCGTCTAACCCAGCTTCCAATCCGCACCGCCTACCTGCGTCCGTGGTGCCATCGCACTACCGAATTACGCTCGCACCCGATCTCGATAAAGCAACATTTTCCGGCACTGTAGAGATCGAAGTAGAGGTTGGACAGGCCACAGATCAGATTCAAATCAACTCAGCCGAGCTTGAAATAACGTCGGCCTGGGTGCTCGATGCAGTCGGCGTGCGGACAGACGCGGCCAGCGTCGAACACGACGAGAAAATGGAACGGGCCACACTGGGCTTCGATGCAGAACTCACCCCCGGCCCTTACACGATCGGCGCGGAGTTCACCGGAATTTTGAACGATCAGCTACGTGGCTTCTACCGCTCCACTTTTACAGATGACGATGGCGTAGAACACGTTATCGCCACCACGCAGTTTGAAAGCACCAACGCTCGCAGGGCGTTCCCATGCTTCGACGAACCGGCATTCAAGGCTTCGTTCGGCGTAACGCTCATCGTTCCAGAGGGCGAATTCGTAGTTTCAAACGGTCCCACGATTTCTGAGATTAATCTGGGCGACGGCCTGAAACAGGTGCTGTTTGAAGACACGATGGTTATGTCTACCTATCTCGTGGCGTTCATCGTTGGCCCGTTCGAGGCGACCGACCCGGTGGATGTTGGCGGCGTGCCGCTACGCATAGTTCACCCGATAGGCAAGGGACACCTGACCGGCTATGCACTCGAAGCCGGGGCTTTCGCGTTGAAGTTCTTTTCGAACTACTACGGCATTCCGTATCCGGGCCAGAAGCTCGACATGGTGGCCGTGCCAGATTTTGCCTTTGGTGCAATGGAGAATTTGGGCTGCATCACCTACCGGGAAGTCCTGCTGCTCGTCGATAAGTCTCGCTCGACCGAGCCGGAACTACTCAGGGTCGCCGACGTAATCGCACACGAAATTGCTCACATGTGGTTTGGCGATCTCGTCACGATGGAATGGTGGAACGGAATCTGGCTGAACGAGGCGTTCGCCACCTTTATGGCGACGATGTGTTCGGATAATTTCAACAGCGAATGGGGCCGTTGGAACCAGTTCAGCCTTGAACGGTCGATGGCGTTCGATGTCGATTCTCTGGCGAACACACGGCCTATCGAAATCGAGGTCAATTCGCCAGAAGATGCCGAAGGAATGTTCGACCTGCTTACCTACGAAAAGGGTGGGTCGGTGCTGAGGATGCTTGAGCAGTTTCTGGGCGAAGACGAGTTTCGTGAAGGGATCAGTTACTACCTGAACAAGCACAGGTATGGCAACACCGAGACTAATGACCTGTGGGATGCGATTGAGCATGTTACGCAGCAGCCTGCCCGGCGGATCATGGATTCATGGATTTTCCAGCGTGGCTACCCGCTGGTGACAGCTTCGATTTCAGATGATGGCTCGACTGTCACTCTTGCGCAGGACCGGTTCCTGTTCACAGAGGGCGAAGAACCCGACACGACGATCTGGTCGGTGCCGGTCGTTATGAAAGTCGGCTCTGGCTCGGGTGTTTCGGAAATCCGCTACCTCCTTGAAGAGAAATCGGCGGAAGTGAAACTTGACGAACCTGCCGATTGGATTGCCCTGAACGCGGGCGGGAGCGGGTTTTTCCGGGCTCGTTATTCCGGGGCCATGTTGAAGGCGTTGTCGGGGAGCATGTTCGAAAACCTGACACCTGTCGAGCGATACGGGCTTGTTGACGATACGTGGTCGTCGGTGATGGCCGGTCGCACTTCGGCTGGCGACTTTTTGGAGTTCGCAAGGAGCTTGCAGTCCGAGACCGATCTCGATGTATGGACTGCGCTTGCAGGGTGCCTTGCCGGGCTGGACAAGCTTGTTGAGGGCGGGGCGCAGGAACAGTACCGTGCTGCGGTGCGTGACCTTGCACAGCCGACACTTGACCGGCTCGGATGGGAGCCTTCGGGCAATGATTCTTCACGAGATTTGGAACTTCGAGGGCTGTTAATCAGGCTGCTCGCAAACGTGGGAGACGATGAATTGGCCCAGAAGAACGCAGGTGACCTGCACGATTCGTACCTGCGTGATGCGGGGTCGGTCGAACCTAACATCGCCGCCGCTGTCACCGGGATAGTAGCAGCTAAAGGTGGGAGCGCGGAATACGATGTATTTCTTGCAAAACGCAGCGACCCTGCGACCCCGCAGGAAGAACGTCGGTATCAGTCGGCTTTAGCGGCGTTCCCGGGTGAGGCCGAGATTAAGCGGACTCTGGAAATGACGTTGAGCGGCGATATTCGGACACAGGATGCTCCGTACCTGCTGGCCGTGTGCATGCGGAACAGGGAGCAGGGATTTCTGGCGTGGCAATTTGTGAAGGACAACTGGGACAAGATTAACGAGGCGTTTCCGGCGAACAGCATTGTGCGAATGCTTTCGGGTGTCACGTCGCTGAGTAAGGGCGAACAGGCCGAAGATGTGTTCGCGTTCTTCGAAAGTCACGATGTCCCGCAAGGCCAACTAACGCTTCAGCAAACGCTTGAGAAACTACGTGTGAACGTAGCGTTGCGTGAACGCGAGAGCGAGCGTTTTGCGCAGAGTTTGATGGGATAAGGGGCGACGAATGATCGATGTGTTTGTGAGTAGGCCGATTGAATTGCCCGCCGAGTATCAAGCTGGGCTTGATGGATTTCTCGGGCTGCTCGAAGATCAGGATTTGAAAGCACGCACGCTCGGTGCGTCTGAGTTTTCGGTTGAAAACCCATTGGATGCAGTCATCAAAATAATGGACGACTGCTCAGGAGCCGTCATCCTAGGGCTAATCGACAATTGATCAAAACCCGTACCGGATTGCAGCAGGGAGTGC
>CAYLWG010000212.1:0-5011 GCA_964387235.1 uncultured Dehalococcoidales bacterium | reverse complement strand
GGGCCTGGTGTGCAGTGGGTGCAAAACCAAAATTGAAAGATGTTGCTAGCGCTGGACATCCGCGCTCGTGGTGCTTTCGTGGGCGCATACAGTGGAGAGCCAGTGTGTGCTAAAGGCGTTACGGCCCGGCGAGGCGGAACGAACTTTTGCGGCTTGATTCGTAAAGGTTTGTATCGAGCCGGATCAGCAGCGGGACCATGTGGTCGAGTACTACAGCCTGTGCCAGCGTGCCGTAATCGACAGGGTTGAAACCGATACCCCTTATTAGTTTGGCCACGACCGACTTGGCCTCTTCATCGTCTCCTGCGTAGTGAACTTCTCGCTGCTCTCCAGATGAATCTCTGGCATCCGCAATAGTCAAAGCGAAATTCGCCTTAAACGCCGCGACCACACGCGCACCTTCGCCGATTGCCCCCGCAGTGATCTGCGCACCGGATGAGCCGTCGGCAGGCTGGTGATCAAACGGGTTTGAAATGTCGACCATCACCTTGCCACGCAGGGAGTCGGCGAATTTTCGAACTGTCTCTTCGACCATTACGTAGGGCAGGGTGATGATTACGATTTCAGCGGCGTCGATTGCCGCCTGAATGCCGTAAATCTTCGATTCGGTACCCACTCGCTGATGAAATTCGTTTCTGGCTTCGGGCCGACGTGATCCGAAAGCTACGAAATGGCCTGCCGCCATAAAAGCACGCCCCAGGTTCAAGGCCATGTTCCCGGTGCCGATTATGCCGATTCTCGGTTTGCGATCAGGGCTGGTGTCTGATTTCGCTGACATCGTGACGAGAGTGTAAGACTGAATTCGGGGTCGATCAATGCCGGATATCTGGAGATTTAGTCCAGTATTTTGTTGAGTAATTCACCTGTAGGTGCAATCCTACTTGCGCAATAGCGGGAGTACGCTTCGTACCCACAGGTGAATTCGAGATCAAAAAAACCTGGTTACGCATCAATATATTTTTGTGATGCGCTCGGATTTAGATACCCGCTTATTCGCTTTAGAAAAGACAAAAATGACCGACTACATTCCACTGCCCGGTACTCCGATAGAAGAACTCGACACCCCCTGCATAATCGTCGATCTCGATATTGCCGAAGCCAACATTGCGAAACTCCAGGCCGCGGCCAACGAGATGGGGGTTAGCGTGCGGCCTCACTTCAAGACCACGAAAAGTCCCTACTGGGCAAGCAAGCAAATTGCTGCCGGGGCGATTGGCATTTGCTGCGCCAAAGTGGGCGAGGCCGAAGTGATGGTCGAGGCGGGATTGTCAGACGTAATGATCACTAACCAGATAATCGGGGCGAGCAAAATTGCCCGATTAGTCGCACTAACGCGTGCGGCCAACGTGATTGTCGCTGTGGACGATTCATCGAATGTGAAAGAGCTATCGCAAACGGCCAGTGCTGCGGGTTCGGAACTGGGCGTGATAGTTGAAGTTAACGTGGGTATGGACCGGTGCGGAACGGATGCCGATGGTGCTGTCGAACTGGCAAAGCAGATAAGCACTTCACCGGGGCTGCGCTTTGACGGCCTGATGGGCTACGAGGGTCATACAGTCGCCGAGCGCGATTACGAAGTCAGGAAGACCGAGGCGGAAAAGGCAATGTCTATCCTGGTTTCTACGGCCACGCAGATTCGTGCCGAGGGCATTGAAGTGAAAATTGTTTCGGCGGCTGGAACCGGCACCTACAACATCACTGGTCGGGTGAAGGGTGTGACCGAGCTCCAGTGCGGGTCGTACATCTTTATGGACGGTGATTATGGCGAGGTGTTCGACGATTTCTCGCCGGCCCTGTCTGTTCTTGCGACCGTGGTTTCCCGACAGAAGGAAGACCTGGCGGTTGCCGATTTTGGCCTGAAGTCGATTTCGATTGACCGGGGCCTTGCCGAAGTGCTATCGCCAGTGGGCGCATCAATAATTGCCCACTCGGAAGAACACACCAAAATCGAATTGAATGGCGAGGAAGCGCGGTCGCTAAAGATTGGCGACAAGGTTCGGGTGCGGCCAAGGCACGGTGATACGACGATTAACCTGCACGATTATTACTTCGGCGTGCGTAACGGCAGGCTGGAAGCAGCGATCCCAATTCCAGGCAGAGGCAAATTCCGGTAGGTGCGGTGGGGGCAGTGGCCGGTCACCACTTTTCCTGCTAGAGATCGGGTGGTTATTTCGCTGCACCTCCCCAGTGTAGAAGACGGTGGTTGTGGCACACGGTCGGAGCAGTGAGGCAATCATCGACTAGAATGCTCCATGCTTTTAGAAATATCTTTGGAATCCTAATGTCCTCCACCACTAAAGGTATGCGATTCTGGATCGGCCTCTTCATGGTCGTATTTCTTGCTGTGACAGCGTGTACGGGTAATGCGCAACAGCAACCCCTGGATATCGAAGCGACAGTAAACGCTGCTGTCGCCGCTGCGATTCCCACTTCATCACCAACCTCGACGCCAGATATCGGGGCGACCGTAAATGCTGCCATCGCCGCTGCGATTCCCACGTCATCACCCACCCCGCCACCAGATTTCGATGCCACAATTGCTGCCGCTGTTGCTGCAACCACACGAGCAGCCGCCACTCCAAAACTTAGCGCCACACCTGTCCCGACTCGGCCCCCCGCCCCAATCCCGACCGCGACACCTGTTCCCAGTCCGACGGCTACACCGATACCTACAGCTGTGCCCATACCGACCGCTAAGCCATTACCCACAACTACCCCTACGCCTTTGCCGACTTCGACTGCTACGGTTACACCAATTCCGACCCCGATACCCACATCCACGCCGGTTCCAACTTCTACCCCAGTAATCACCGTCGCTTCGATCGTTGCCTCCGTAGAACCCGGGGTGGTGCGGATCCAGACAACGACTGGTAGCGGCTCGGGATTTATTTACAGGTATGACACGGCGACAAATCAGGCATGGATTCTTACGAATCAACACGTTGTTGCCGGTCAGTCTCTGGTGACAGTTACCGTGGAAAATTCAACTGACTACATCGGTCAGGTGCTTGGTACGGACTCGGTTAGAGATTTAGCGGTGATCCGAATCTGTTGCTCTACGAATTTTCATGTCGTTGACTTAGGTAATTCGGCCTCTGAACTCAAGGGTTCCACAGTGCTGGCAATTGGTTACCCACTTGGCGTGATCGATTCAGCAAGGGTCACATCTGGAATCATTTCTGCCAAAATTTTTGATCCGAACTTAGATCGTTTCATTATTCAAACGGATGCCGCTTTGAACCCCGGCAACAGCGGTGGGCCGCTGTTCAATATGGTTGGCGAAGTCATAGGAATCAACACGTCTGGTATACGGGAGTCACTCGGCGGAATCTTGGTTGAAGGGACGGGATTTGCGGTTGCTGAACAAACGTTCAGGGCACTGATTTCAGAACTGGAGTCTAGTCCACCGGCACCAGTACCGACACCAACTCAACCACCTTCTTCTGGAAGCTCAGCCGGGCAGTTGGCAGAGCTGATCTATGGCCCTACATCGAGTTCGCTCAAACACGACCCCGAAATCAATTCGATCAAACAATTCCCGGCAACGGTTTGGGAGTCAAACGCTCGTGTCAACGCCACGTTTACCAATCCATATTCGAGTATCTCTGGAAACTTTAGTTACGGGTTTTCACTTAGGTCAAAAACGGATGAATCTCATTTGGTTTTCATAGCTAGCGACGGAAAGTGGTATCACTACGCTCGAACGCTCGATGGCGACAAGCTGGTCGATAGCGGTTCACTGTCGAATCTGGATCTCTCCGCCACTGGATCTAATCGGATTGGAATCGTTTTCGTCGATGACATCGGTTGGTTATTTGTTAACGGCACCATGGTTACCGACCTAGACCTAGCCGATGTAACGGGCTCGGGGGACATACGAGCCATTACCGGTGTTCGAACGGGGGATGAGCGAACGGGCTCTACCACGGAGGTATCCAAGTTCGTCATATTTCAACCGAATAGAATTGCAGGGCCGAATTCCGGGTCATTGACGAAGAAGGCAGGATTTATTCCCTCAGATCAGGTACTGACCAGCGTGGAAGACACCTACTTGACGGCAACAATTCGTGCACCATATTCGAGTCTTGCAGGTGATTGGAGTTTCGGATTTATCTTCCGATCCGACACGGGATTTGGTGCAGTTGTTTTCACCGATACGGGAGAGTGGAAACTGATCTACCGCCCGGACAAATCCCCGGACTCGTCTGAAACTCTAGAATCTGGAACCGTATTTAACTTGAATATTCTTGAAGGTGATCTGAACAAGATCGAATTACTGGCAATAGATAACGTTGGTGCCCTGTATCTAAATGGTCAAAGAGTGGCTTACTTGGACCTCACCAAAATTACAGGCGCTGGGACTACGTCTCTAGTCGCCGCGTATTACAGCGGAGAGGAGCCTGTTGGGACAGTTACCGAGTTCACTGAATTTGAGGTCTGGTCGCTAGGGAACTGATTCCCTTTCAGCATCGTTGGATTGGGTCATGGGGGATTCCAACTAAATCCCCGAAATATGCCGAATCGCTGCTTCGCCGAGTTTCAGTACATCTTCGGGTGGTGGCTTTTCTTCGCCGTTGGGGGTTGGAAAGGATTTTCCGGCCTGCAGGTCGGCGAGCGTTACCCACTGCCAGCCATCGGGAGCGGTCGGTCGTAACTCCAGATTCACAGACGATTCCCGATCATGGAGATTGGTCAGTCGCGCTCCCTGGCTCACAGATTGTTCCTGATCCGCAGCACCATCGGGCGATTCCGCGCCGCCCCCGACCAGCCGGGTGAAGTAGATGTGATCGATGTGCTGGTGCTTGCCGTGTTTGGCATCGACCACATCTTCGATCATCACCGTATAAGGCGCATGGACCTGTTCAAGGTTCGAGATATGTAGCAACTGCTGAGTAGGAACAATCTCTACACCGAAACCCGTTTCTTCCTTGATCTCGCGCAGTGTCGCCTGAACGGGGTCTTCGTTGGGTTCGATGTGACCGCCGGGAGGCAGCCATTCCTGCACTTTTCT
>CAYLWG010000211.1:0-5021 GCA_964387235.1 uncultured Dehalococcoidales bacterium | reverse complement strand
CATCGATGCTCACGGTTGCTCTAATCCTGGTGGCAGTCACAACAGTCGTACTGGCTCCGTTCGCACCCGGGTGGATTTCCACTACCCGGGAAGGCTTCGCTGCACTGGCGGAACAGAAAGAACGGAACGATTCGAACAAGATATCTCTCGCAGTAAGCGTCCCGAGCCAGATCACACCGTGGATGGCGACACAGGCACGAACGATGGCCGAGGCTACGGGACCGCTCGATTGGAAGGTCGTTTCCTTCAGAAGCGGCCCCTGTGATGCGAGCAACCTTTCGCAGTTGCCGCCCGGCAAGTATTCCGCCGCTATTCAACAGGCCTGTGGTTCGCTCGACGATATCCAACAACGCTATTCAGGTGACTGTTTCATCGCATCCAGGTGCAATGTTCCCGAAATCGCCAAAACCGAAATCGCGCAGACCATGAACCGCGTTTGGGATGCGTTTTCCGATGCCGGTTTTGTTCTGCCTTACACGGAGACTGAAGAGACCGGCCAGTAGGCTTTTTACGGCAGATCACAGCGGATACACGCGGCCGATCGTCGGCCTGCGAGATGCGATCTGACCCGTTCAGCCCGTACTTACCGGACTCTTTTATGGGCCAAAAAGGTCATGCACTAAAATTGACCTGCCAGCCCTAACAACCTAAACTGGGTTCACATTCTTTACAGTCGCGTGAGCACGTGCGCAACCCGTCGTTGTCGGCCAAACTGCGGGAAGGTCTGTTGCCATACACGGCAAACAGAATAATTTAGAGGGCACTCTTTCATGTTTAAGCATTTTTTCCGCCGATACCTCCCAGTTGCGTTAATTCTCGCACTGGTACTAACTGCATCGTTCGGCAATACGGGGCAGGCTGCTGCTGCCGGTGAAGTCGGGCTGGCCCGAGCCATTGCGGCACAGGAAGCGAATACAGAATCTTTAATGGCCATCGACGGGGTCATAGGAACAGCAGTTGGTCGTGGCGGCGGCGGGCACGTGGTGCTGGCCCTCACTACTGCGGCTGGTATTTCTGGAATACCCGGTGCGGTTGATGGCGTTGTCGTTCGACCTTATGTAACCGGTGAGATCTTCGCTCAACCCAAACCTGGAAGCGACGAAGTTGATCGTACAGCCCGGTTCGAACGACCGGTTCCGATTGGCGTATCAACCGGACACCCGGATATCTCGGCAGGCACCATCGGTGCGCGCGTCTTTGACGGCAACGGGAACCTCTATGCGCTAAGTAATAACCATGTATACGCGAATCAGAACTTTGCGACCCTTGGGGACGCGGTAATTCAGCCGGGGACATTTGATGACGGCGAGCTTCCCGAAGACGAAATTGGAACTCTGTACGCATTTGAAGCTATCAAGTTCGATGGCAGCGACAACGTAATCGACGCTGCGATTGCCACGGTGGGTATGGTGGATGAAGATAATGGGCCGGTGCTGGCTGTAGGAAATGCCACGCCATCCGATGGTTATGGAACTCCATCGTCCACACCACTGACGGCAGTCGTCGGTATGGACGTGATGAAGTACGGTCGCACGACCGGTCAGACCAATGGCAAGGTCGACGCCATCAACGCTACCGTTAACGTGAATTACGGCTCCCCAAACGGAACGGCCCTATTCGTTGGACAGGTCATTATCAAAGGCAAAAAGGGCTCGTTCAGTTCCGGAGGCGATTCTGGCTCTTTGATCGTTGCTAATGACGGCAGTCACCCGGTTGCTCTGCTTTTCGCAGGGAGTAGTACGGTCACTATCGGAAACCCGATCGGCGCAGTGTTGAGTCGTTTCGGAATCACTGTCGATGATGGCAGTGCCCCGGCTCCGACAACGGAGTTTGGCTCGATTTCGGGAACCGTGACTGATGCGAGCGATGCTTCCGCAATAGCCGGAGCAACAGTTTCGACCGCGACCGGCCAGTCGGCAACAACCGACCTGAACGGGGACTACCTGATCACCGATGTTCCTGTCGGCGATGCGGACGTAACCGCGGCGGCAACAGGCTTTGAAACCAGTGGCGTGCAGACCGTGGCGGTCACGACGGACACCACTACTACAGGCGTCAACTTCGCCCTGGCTGCACTAGTGACGGCAGAGAACGTCATTGTGGATTCGATCAGTTACGAAACGACCGGTGGGCGTGATGACAACAAACACCTTTTGATCACCATTACCCTGGTGGACGACCTGAGCAATCCGGTGGAAGGTGCTACCGTTTCGATCTCGGTTGATCGGAACAGCATTTTCTTCGGGTCCGGTTCGGGTGTCACAGGTGTGGATGGAAGCATCACATTCCAGGCGAAAAATGCTCCCAGTGGCACCTACACCACAACGGTGACGGATGTTTTGGCAGCAGGACTACTCTGGGATGGAACGTATCCGCCCAATTCGTTCATCAAGGAATAGCGGCTCTACAAAAATTAAATGAACAGGGGGCTGCCAACTGGCAGCCCCCTGTTCATTACATGACATGAGTGATCAGGATATTTGCATTACGGAGTTGCACACGTGACACGACCGATAGTCGATGTTATCCGCGAGCATGCTAACTCGTTGATGACGCTGTCAGGCGTCATCGGCACCGCACAGGGTGAACAGGACGGGAAGCCGTGCATCATGGTGCTGGTTATTGAACTGACGGACGATCTAAAACGCCAGATTCCCGATGAATTTCATGGCTATCCGGTCGTTATCACAGAAACCGGCGAGATCCGGGCACTCTAAGCAGTTTCTGGGCTGAACCGGACTAAACCCGGCCCGGCCGGTTGTTACGACTTCGCCATCGCCAGCGCACCCGAGCCAAGCCTGCGTGCTAGTCGGGAAGTTCTCGCAAGCGGAGGTAACCGATCCAGCACCCGTTCCACCATTGGCACGTTTACCGGTCGCGGGTGTGCCGTGAACCAGGCAAGTGTCTCCCGAATCGCATCGGTGTGACTCGTTATCGCTTCACCAAAGGCCGCAGTAAAACGGGAGTGACTGAGGACGAACGGCCTGTCGAGGGCATGGAGTTCGTGCTGCACCTCGTTAATATCCGACCGCACAATTTTGAGTTGCAGCAACGCACAGCCACGTATGTGTCGGGGCGTCGTCCCTATCAGTGCGTTCGAACGCGTTTCCTCTATCACCATCATCGCCAATTCGGCAGGTGAAACGGGTGGTGCGCATGGCAGGTGCCAGATATGACCCGTGCTGTCTGGCATCTCGCCAAGTGTCATCAACCCGCGAGCTACATCGTCGATATAGGCCATTGATCTGGGTGAATCAACATCGCCGACCAGCGTTATCTCCGTATCTTCAAGCGCAGGCCAGAATACCCGGCCCCCAAACGACGATCCAAATTCCGGCCCAATGGCACCGGGCCCATACACGTCCGGGGACCGACCAATGACACCATCGATTTTGCCAGTCCAGGTCGCGTCGATTATCTTGTCAGCCTGTTCGATGAGAGTTCTAGCGGGACCAGACTTCGCTGTGTTCGGGACCGATTCGTCGATCGGGTCCCTTGTTGGGCCGTACATGTGGGCGAGGTCCCAGTGAACAAGTCTGACACCAAGCGCGGCCACGACTTTGATCACGTTATCGACAACCGGAGGGAACAGGGTTTTCCATTCGCTGGCCGGGCCATTAAGGCACAGGTAAACCGTTTCAGCCCCTTCGCACACCCGAAGGACAAACTCGAAATTGGTGGCATCCCCCCGTATGAGGGCTACCTGTTGAGGATCCGATCCCTACTCGTTCACAGGAACCGCTACAACCGTTCGCCCGGTTGCATGCAGGGCGCGCGCCAGAACGGCCCCTACAGGGCCAGTTCCAAATATGACATGTCTTCCGCGGGCAACGGCGATCATGCCGCAAGCCTCCCATGTCTAAGCGAAACGCGCCTGATCAATCGCCAGAAGTGTATACCCGAAGTTTACTAACCCATAAATCAACCAGTTAGGGCGATTTACTAACAACCATCTGGTCAAAGTTGCCGGTCGAGTTCAATCCGTTTCACCACGCCAGTAACTCGCGAACCATCGAACTCTACGAACAAACCGAACCACTCCAAGCCGTTAAGCCCAGAAAACTACGAAATTCCAGATCGCAGCTACCGCTTCGAACAACGTGAAGCTGTCGAGGTACTGACCGCCGTGCAGAACCCATTCCTGCCCCAACTTCAGCACAAGAACTACCGCAAACCACCATGCCAACCGTCGGCGGGTCATATCGTATTTCGGCCAGTAGTGCAGCCTGATCGCAACGAACACAAACCAGAACTCAAACACGTTTGGAAAAGCCAGAAGCACGGGGCGGGCGCCGGTAATCTCGAACGCAACAAACCCGATCATCCTGAACGCAAACAGGCCGAAAGCCACGGCTCGTTCCGGCCCGTTCCACCTGTTCGCCACCCACAGGAAACTGAACATATAGACCAGGTCGACCCACTTGTCGAACGCCTGATAGTTGCCCAGTCCACCCAGATCGAGTACGGCCATCCAGAACAGGTCGGAGAAATCGACCACTATTGCGATCAGCGCGCCCGCAAAAGCCCAGCGCAGTACAGGCAGCGACCCGGCGATGCGGATGAGTCCGATAACTATCTGTTCAAGTGTCATGTGCTTGGTTCCGATATCGCACTCGGAATTGCGAGTACATATTGCGTTTTTGTTCTGGCAACTATAATCAACGGCGATACACCGCTGGCGCGATCATTCAGGCAAGCAGCCTCGAAATAGCAAATCATACTCAACGCCCCAGAACTGGCCCAGAAAAATACAATCAATGAAATATCGACATCTTGGAAATTCCGGTCTTGAGGTCAGCGTTATTGGTCTTGGCACCAACAACTTTGGCGGTCGAATGGAGTTTAAAGAGGCGCGTGATGTCATTTTCGCCGCACTCGACGCAGGTATTAACCTGATCGACACGGCGAACATTTACTCGCACGGAATTTCTGAGGAGATCATCGGACAGGCGCTCGTCGACCGCCGTGATGAAGCGTTGATCGCAACGAAATTCGGGATGGTGTGGGAAGAAGGGCCGCAT
>CAYLWG010000210.1:0-5038 GCA_964387235.1 uncultured Dehalococcoidales bacterium | reverse complement strand
GCCCGAGGGCCGAATCCCGCTGGCCGAGGCAACGATATTCCTCGCCTCGGCCCCGAAATCTAATTCTGCCTACATGGCGATAGACCGTGCCCTGGCAATGGTGCGCAGTTCGCGTGACGAGCCGGTGCCAAACCACCTGCGCAACGCGCCGACCCGGCTGATGAAAGACATGGGCTTTGGTGATGGCTACATCTACGCACACGACAGGCCCGGTCACTTCGTAGAAGCCGACAACCTGCCGGAAAAGATCAAAAACGAACGATTTTACGAGCCGGGCGAACTTGGTGCCGAGCAGGCCATTCGAGAGAGATTACTTGGCTGGTGGGGCGACCGCTACCGGCGAAAACCTGGAAACTAATCGACCCGACGGAGAACGTGACTACACACCACTGATGAGCCAGTACGGTCCCGCACATTTCTCTGGGAATTCTGCCCCGGCGTGTTCTATTGCTCCACTAAGCCTCGCCTCGCCACCGCCACCCCGAATCTCTTCGCCGAGACGCCATATCACAGGCTCATCTGGCCCGCCGTTGCGTCCGAACTGATCGACTATCGTTATCTCGTCACCCGAGCGGGTCACCTCGAAGATGTCCTTTTGCCAAACGAGGGCCCAGCTCGGTCCATCGGGCCGATCAGGCGGTATCACACGGAGGCACCCGCCCTCGTCTATGAGGATTCCCTGGATTTCGGCCATTTGCCGGGTCACTACGATGGGAGGATCAGAAGTCTCGGCATTGCAGGCAACGAGCAGCATAACGACGGCTGCTAAACCTGCAGTAGCGAATCGCTTGAACGATGAATTGGTGGTCGGCTCAGACAGCCATAATTTTCGGTACAGAAACATGGTGCGGTTGCCCTCGCATTGATATTGAGCGGCATTATGCACCAGATCACTGGAAACTAATCGGCTTGCCGCATGGCCTTCAACACCGAGCGAAGACCCATTCGCTGGCCGTACATAAGCAGCCCGGCACGGAACACGCGGGCACTCAGCCAGAGCAAGACAACCCCGGAAAGAGCAGTGATTAGCAGCCCAATCCAGGTTTCATACGCTGCATTGGTTCCACCTGCGATTCTCATCATCGATGCAGTTGGTGAGGTCAGTGGGAAGAAGGTCAGCACGCGTGCGAGAGTGCCGTCCGGGTCAGTGATAATCACAGATGACAACCAGATTGGAAGAACAGCAGGAATGGTGATAATCGCCGATATCTGGCTGGCCTCCCGCACCGAATTCGCAGCAGCGCCAATCGACGCCATAAGTGCAGCAAACACAAAATACCCGGCCAGGTAAAACGCTAGCAACAGGAATAGCAGGTCGGGCTTCAGGGCAAGTGACGACATGGCTTCAAACTGATCGCTAATCCGGGGAACGGCGATGGCAGCAGCAGCCAGCCATACTGCTATTTGCAGTAGTCCGGCGGCCCCCAAGCCGAACACTTTGCCAAGCATGATCGCCATTGGAGTGGTCGAAGTGATTAGCATTTCGACCATACGATTTTCTTTTTCTTCCGCCACGCTCTGCAGCAGGGATGCGGAACCAACGAAAATCGAGACGAGAAGCAGCATCGCGAACACGAACGGGAGTGCCGCACGGGCGATCTCGTCGGTAACCGAACCCGTGGATTCCGGCCGGCCATCGTCGTCAACTGAAAATAGAACGTAATGTGCTGGAGAAACTATTCTTAACACGAGATCAGGAGCCAGCGATTCATCGGCAACCGCTGCCCGTAAAACATCGCGGAAAACGACCCCTGAACTATCTTCTGCCGCCAGCCCCGAACCCTTGCGATACCAGTCAATACTCCCCTCCGTTAAGTAGTTTTCTGGGATGACGAACAGCGATTCAACTTCGCCTTCAGCCAGCGATTTTGTGCCTGAATTCAGATCTGCGAACCTGGCGATGCCCGGAAGGGCGGGAAGGGAATCGGTGATGCCAGAATTATCGACATATCCGATCAATTCTTCACTGGCACCGACATCTACTCGGCCCGAAAACGTGTCAGATAAGATCGGCACAATTATCATCGCCAACAACAGGACGACCGGTACACCAAAGGTGAAAATCCGCCAGCCGGCACGCCGTATCTGACGCCGGAACTCCTCCTCAAAGATGATGCCTGTGTCAACTGCTAACGCTTTGCCGAGCATTGCTGACCTCCTCAATGAATATGTCGTTCAGTGAGGGCAGCGCCTGCTCGAACCGCGAGAGTACGATTCCGGCCCTTGAATATGCGTTCAAAATCATCTCAGGTGTGAGATCGTCGCTAAGACGATATTCAACCCGCCCGCCACGACCGGCGTACCTTTGGGCACCAGGCAGGCCATCCGGGTGTGACGAGGCCTCGACCATCACCGCGTTTGCGCCTCTCGAACGCTTTATTTCGGCGAGGTCGCCGAACAAGACCATCCGGCCATCGGCGATCAGGGCCACCCGTTCGCACATCTCTTCTACATCTGAAAGTACGTGAGTGCTGAAGATCACTGTCGCACCACGGGCCTGTTCGATTGCGAGCATCTCCTTCATCAGCTGCACATTGATCGGGTCGAGGCCCGAAAACGGCTCATCGAGAATTATCAGGTCGGGTCTGTGGATCAGCGTTACGACGAACTGCACTAGCTGGGTCATGCCGCGGGACAGTCCCTCAATTTTCTTGTCTCGGTGCTCATACAGTCCGACCCTGTGGAGAAGTTCAAGGCCGCGGTCGAGTGCCTCCGATCTCGACAGTCCTCGGAGTCGCCCCAGAAACCGCAGGATGTTCGAAACTTTCTCTTTTCGGAGCAACCCGCGCTCTTCCGGCAGATAGCCGACACGCTCCAACGCCCGGTTCTGCCTGTTTGCGGTCAGCCCCCCCAGAAGACGGATTTGCCCGGCATCGGGTTTGAGAATGTCGAGCACGATGCGGATGGTCGTGGTCTTGCCAGAACCGTTCGGCCCCAGAAAGCCAAAAACATCGCCCTCGTCAACGGTAAACGAGATGTCATCGACCACGGTTTTATCACCAAATCGCTTGGTAAGACCGTCTATTTCCAGCGCGTAGGCCATCGTGAGAATCCGATCAACACAGGGCAGGTTGCCGTCAGGAAATCGCCTTCATCACACGGTCGAGGGCGACCATCACGAAGTCGTAATCTGCGTCGGAAACACCGTAGTGGGAGACGATGCGGAGGTCGGAATCACCACCGCTGATGTAAACGCCCTCTTCTTTGAGCCGGGCCGCTATTTCATCGCCTTTGTGTTCCGGCACGCCAAACCTGATGATATTGGTCTGAATAAGTTCCGGATCGACTGAAATACCGGGCATTTCGGCCATTCTGGAAGCCATGTTCCGGGCGTGGTCGTGGTCTTCCTGCATCCGGTCGATCATCGTGTCGAGCGCCACCAGCCCCGCCGCGGCGACGACCCCCACCTGGCGCATGCCAGCACCCAGCATTTTCCGCCAGCGGTCAGCTTCCTGAATAAAGTCCTTCGGACCAACTAGCACTGAGCCTATAGGGCAGGCCAACCCTTTTGAGAGACAGAATGTGGCGCTATCGACATCTTCGGTAAGATCGGAAACCGGGACATCGAGTGCAACCGCTGCATTGAAAATTCGAGCGCCATCGAGGTGAACTTTAAGCCCTTTGTCGTGACCGGCATCGGCCATCGCCTTCGTCTGCTCGGCGTTTATTGCACGGCCGCTCGACGCGTTGTGGGTATTTTCGAGAGTAAGCAGCCGGGTGGGCGGCTTGTGATAGTCGCGAGGTTTCACCGCCGCACTGATGATATCGGGTTCGAGAAAACCGAATTCGTCGGTTTTGATCGGGTACAAAACCACGCTGCCTAACACCATTGTGCCACCGGCTTCGCTGTTCATAATGTGGCACTGGTCACCAACCAGCACTTCATCGCCACGCTGAGCCCAGCTGAGTACGGAGACGAGGTTTCCCTGCGTGCCGGAGGAGACGAACAGGCCGGCTTCCTTGCCAAGCATTTCGGCGGCCCGGTCCTGAAGCCGGTTGACTGTTGGGTCATCGCCGTAAACGTCGTCGCCGAGTTCGGCATCGTACATCGCCTGCCTCATCTCGGGGGTGGGATGTGTGACGGTATCGCTCCGTAGGTCGACTCGGATCATGCCGCTAATTCTCCAGTGTCTTCGAATTCTGCCAGTTGCCGGTTAGGTGATATCGGAAATTTCGCTATCGACCGGCGATTCTACTCGTCAGATGACTCCGCGCATACGGTCGGAACGTATACTCGAAAAGGAGTTGTGGTCATCGCTTCGGGCAGACCGACTTCAGTAGCGATTTCTCCAGCCACGATAACAGCAAATTTTAACGAAGTTCCCCGATGATTTCTAAAACCACCAGAACCGCCAGTAAAGACACCGGCATGCGGGGGAAACTTACCGACCCGCTTCCCTGGGCGATGCTGTTGCTTGCTGTTTCAAGCGATCAGCTTACGAAGTGGCTGGTGATCGAAAACCTGTCGCGCGGTGAATCGTGGCCTGTGACGGGATTTTTCAGGTTCACTCACGCATGGAACACCGGAACAGCGTTTTCATTGTTTCAGGGGCAGGGAGATATCCTGACCTGGGTAACACTGGGTGCAGTGGGTATTCTGGGCTGGATATACGTATCAATAAACGATCCGCCCTGGATTCTTCGAATCGCTTTCGGGCTCCAGTTCGGCGGTGCTATCGGGAACTTGATCGACCGAGTCCGGTTGGGTCATGTGACCGATTTCTTTGACGTTGGGCCCTGGCCGATTTTCAACATCGCCGATTCTTCTATCGTTATCGGAATCGGGATGATGATCTTTTATTTCTGGTTCCTGGAAGGGAAATTGAAAGAAAAGACTGCGTCGGCCGACACCACCAACGAGAATGCGGGTTCAGATTCCGAACAGATGTCGCCTGTCGCTGTATCTGCCGCAGAACCTGAACTCGACCCGACAAAATAATCCCGTTTACTTCTCGTGCCCTCAGACGGCATCTTTTGGATTTTTTAAAACGATCGCCCAACATGATTTTTACGGTTTCGGATGAGCATGCGTCCAAGC
>CAYLWG010000209.1:0-5039 GCA_964387235.1 uncultured Dehalococcoidales bacterium | reverse complement strand
CAATTGGGTCTTGGCGAACGGTGTAAGTGATTAATTTCCATTCCGGGTATCCCGATAACTGCTCCGGACTGGGATGACAAATGGGTTGTACCGTTCGACCCGGATGCGGCGAAAGCGCTACTCGTTGAAGCCGGTTACGCAGACGGCTTCGAATTCGACTTCTGGATTCCCAACGACTTCCCCAATGTGGATGTCGAGGTTGCACAGGCAATTGCGGCGATGTGGGAGAACATTGGCATACGCGCCAACCAGAACACGATCGCTTACACTGCTGGTCGTCCGAAACTGATGACCAAGGAGCAGGACGCTCCCTGGATGTGGTTCATGGTCGGTGAGGGTGTCAACTACGACAGCGCACACATAAGGACAGCGGTGTATCGCGCGCATGGACCGGGCTGGAACGGTGCGCTGGAGATACCTGATTTGGAAAGCTTCCAGAACCGGTATGAGACATTGACGGGTGATCGCGATGCTCAGATCGAGGTATTCAAGGAACGGGCTGACTGGCTGTGGGAATGGATGCCATTCATATCGGTGGCCGACGTGCCCAAGCTCTGGGTTACAAACCCGAAGACCGTAACCGGTTGGAAGATGTACCCCAAAGCTGAACCCGGGACTGTCAACAATCTGGAAGTTATACAACCCGTAAAGTGAACGACGACGCCAGTTAGAATTAGCGATGGCAGCAGTGCTTCTCATTGACTGGTAACGAACACCGGGGTCTGGATGAATCACCGATTGATTCTCTGGGCCCCGGTGTTCGTACTCTGTGGCATGATGGTGTTCCCTTAATGGATCGAGATCAGACCTAATATGGTTGTTTTCCTGACGCGGCGGCTTTTGGCGGCACTTTTCTCGATTTTTGTCGCGACCATCGTTGTGTTCGGCATGTCCAGACTGACTGGTGATCCGAGGGAACAGTTTCTAACTGTTGAAACCACCCAGGAAATCTGGGACGCGTGGGGTAAGAAATTCGGCCTCGATAAACCCCTGATCGTCCAGTATTTCATCTGGTTGGGCAAGGCTGCGACCCTTGATTTCGGAACCTCGCTCAACCAGGCAAGGCCGGTCTGGGATTTAATCAAGGCACGGATATGGCCGAGCGCCGAACTGGCCCTGACCGGTTGGTTTCTATCAATCGCTATCGGTATACCCCTGGGGGTGCTGTCGGCAGTTAAGCGCGGGAGCCCGATTGATTACCTGGCACGCTGGTTCGCGTTACTTGGGCAGGCGCTGCCTCCTTTCTGGTTGGGCATGGTCGGGATCCTCGTATTTGCGGTCGCGCTCAACTGGTTGCCCGCGGGTGCTAGAGATGGACCGCGCAGCCTGATTATGCCGGCAATGACGCTTGCGTTAATAAATGCGTCAAGCAACCTGCGGATCACCCGATCGTCCATGCTCGAGGTGCTCGATTCTGAGTATGTAAAACTGGCACGCGCAAAAGGCGTTTCTTCAACGGTTGTCATCTGGAAACATGCATTCCGTAATGCCGTCATTGCCCCTCTCACAAACGCTGGCCTGTTGCTTGCGGGGTTCCTGGCCGGAACGGTGGTTACCGAAACTGTCTTTGCCTGGCCAGGAATGGGCAGACTGGCTATCGATGCGGTTCGGACAAATGACTTTCCGGTCGTATCGGGACTCACCCTAATGTTTACTGTGATTTATGTCGGGGCAAACTTCCTGATCGACATCATCTACGGGTTTGTCGACCCGAGAATCAGGTTGTCGTAGGTATCAGATGGACGAACACCTGAAACCAGTAACGGTTGAAATCACCAGTGCAACAACGTTGCGAGCCCGCGCGTGGCACATAATGCGCCGGTGGCCAATTATCCCGGCCATGATTCTGATCGTGTTGGTCGTAAGCGGAGTGTTTGCCCCGCTTATAGCTCCTGCCGAGCCGAATTTCACGAACCTCCGGGACCGTAACGACCCGCCGATGTGGATGGAGGGGGGTAGTGCCAGGCACATCCTCGGCGCCGACCCGCTTGGACGAGACCTGCTCAGCAGGATCATCCACGGGGCACGTATATCTCTGCTGGTCGCAGGGGTCTCGATCGGGGTCGGGCTAGCCGTGGGCGTGAGCCTGGGGCTGGTTGCAGGCTACTTCGGCGGATGGTGGGATGAAATCATCATGCGCCTTGCCGATACGTCGCGTGCCGTGCCTTTCATTTTAATCGCGCTGGTCGCAGCAATCGTATGGGGTCAACGTCTCGAGGTGATTCTGGCCATTCTCGCTTTCGCCACATGGCCAATTTTCGCTCGCCAGGTGCGGGCCGAAGTCCTGGTACTCAAACAACTGGACTACGTATCATTCGCCACAGTCGTGGGTGCCTCTTCGATACGCATCATGCGGCGGCACATACTCCCCGGACTGCTCAACACGGTGATAGTCATCGCCACGTTGCAGGTTGGCGCACTGATCCTCACCGAGGCTATTCTGAGTTTCCTCGGGGCAGGCATCCCGCCACCCACCGCCGCCTGGGGAGTAATGATCGCCGATGGTCAGGCCTACCTGACCGACGCATGGTGGGTTTCGTTCTTCCCTGGAGTGGCGATCGTGCTGACTGTGATGGGTTTCAACTTCATGGGCGATTGGCTACGCGACTATTTCGATCCCCGTTTGCGACAGCTCGAGTAAAAATTACCTCCGCTGTAATGGAGCTGACTTCATCGCTTTCCAACCAGGTCAGATCGACAGGGATTTGAGTACAAATGGAATACCGCCAGCTGGGTAAGACCGGACTTCTCGTTTCTGAACTTGGGTTCGGGGCCGGGATGGTGGCGGGACTTTTTGTGCGGGGTGCGACCGATGACCAGCAGCGCGCCGTGCAACGGGCGGTCGAGCTTGGGTTCAACCATTTCGATACCGCGCCGCTGTACGGCGATGGTTCCTCCGAAACGAATCTTGGCCGCGTGCTGGGAGACCTGAACCACCGGCTGGTCGTTAGCACGAAGGTCGAGTACCTGTCGGAACATTTCGCAGATTTCGAAGGCTCTACTCGCCGGAGCGTCGAATCAAGTCTCAACCGGCTGGGCCGGAATTCTGTCGATGTACTGTATCTGCACAACAACATCCGCTATGACGGCACCGGGCCACATGACGGGTATGCGGCAGTCACCCCGGAACAGGTACTCAGGTCGGCTGGAATCGCCGACGCGCTCGATGCCGTTCGCGCTGAAGGGCTAGTACGGTTCATCGGTTTTACTGGAACCGGTGACGCCGACGCTATCATCGAAGTGCTGGAAAGCGGACGCTTCGATGTTGTCCAGGCCTATTACAGCCTTCTGAACCCGAGTGGAAGTATCGTATTACCAGCAGCATCACCACTGCACGACTTTCGCCTGTTGATCAGTCGCGCCGCAGGTCTGGGCGTGGGAGTCGTGGCGATAAGAGTCCTTGGGGGTGGTGTTCTCGGAGGGGTGGCAGCACAGCAGGGACCATCTGGCACCACCAGTTCTGAATCGATCCACGGTGTTTCGCGGTCTGATGAGATGGAACAGGCGAGAGTGCTCGGCACGTTTGCTGGCAGAGAGGGTTCCGGTCTCCGGGACCTGGCGGTGCGGTTCGCTATAGCCAACAAAGACATATCGTCAGCATTGATCGGGTTCTCGACCGTGAAACAAGTCGAGGCTGCGACCGGTGCCCTGTCTATGGGCCCGCCCACGACCCGCGAGTTGGAAAGCCTGGAAAGTGCCTGGGCCATCGGGTTCGGGCAGAGACGGTGAACCTATACTGCCGAAGTCTTTGTGAGTCACAGGATGGCCGCTCACACTTCGCACGCACCGGACGGGTGGGTTCAGTATGCTGCCTGTAATCCGAGGCCACCATCGGCAATTATGAACTGCCCAGTCACCATTTCGGATGCGTCTGAGGCCAGGTAGAGCGCGGTGCCGGTCAGATCATCGTATTGCAACCGGCGACCCAGAAGAAAACGCTCCTCGGCAGGCACGCCGGTCGGTTGGCCTGCCTCATCCAGCGTATTCGGTCGGGGGATCGGGCCGGGGCCAATGGCATTGACACGTATCCCGTGCCTGCCCAACTCCAGCGCCATCACCCGGGTCATGTGGATGACTGCCGCTTTGCAGATGCTGTAGCCGGGATTATTCGGCTGGACCTGCTCGCCGACACGCGACGCTATGTTGATGACCGACCCATTTGTTCCAGTGTCGATCATGTGCCGGGCGACGGTCTGCGACAGGAAAAATGTGCCACGAACCATAATTTCGTAGTGGTCATCGAACGGGCCTGCCTCATAATCGAGTACCGATGTCGGCCTGTCGTCCGTTTTACCAGCATTGTTGATCAAGACGTGTATGTCGCCAAGTTCACGGACCGCTGTGGCGACTGCGCCTGTCAGGGCTTCGATATCCCGTATATCGACCGGTACGAAACAGCAGTCACGATCAAGTGAATCGACTTCTTCAGCGACCGACAGGGCGGCCCCTTCCTGCACAGGCAGGTCGAGTATGGCAACGTTGGCACCGGCGCGTGCCAGTTCCAGCACATATGCGCGCCCCATATTGCGGGAGCCGCCCGTGACGATGGCAGTCATGCCTGAAAGATCGAATGGCGACGCTGACATTTTTTATCTGTTGCTACCGGTGGTGACGATTCTGGTTTGAGTGTGCTCTTCTATAGATCGACTGGTAAGCCACTGGCCGCCGATTCGTAGCCGGCCATGATCACCTCGATATGGTGGACCGCATCGCGGGCAGTCACATGCGGAGTGCCGCCCGTATCGACGCAATCGATGAAGGCCTGGATGTCGGAATGTTCGGGCGTGTCGTTCAATGGCAACCAACGGTCCTTTGCCAGCGGTTGGACATCGCGGGTGGTCGACGACCACATCGACATGGGGTCGAACGGGTGCACGATAGGAGTGTCGAAGGGCGGGTCGTCGTTGAATACCTCAATGTGGGGTTCACCTTCGCTGAATGTAGCGATGCCACCGGAAGCCGTGACCATGGTGATCCGCTGCTGCCCGCTCCTCGGATGGGAAGTCGCGCCGATGCGTCCGGCAGTGATGCTTGCCACC